>DAORCZ010001528.1:0-1718 GCA_035345735.1 Pseudomonadota bacterium
TGGGGGTGCCTCCGTCGCATAGCGATGGGGGAGCCGTTCACTCCTCCCTCCTTGCTGCCGGGGTTCCTCTCGACGTTTGGATAGGCGCTCTAAGCAAGCGCGGCGGAGTCACGTCGTCTGAGCCACCCGCCGCAGCGTTGCGGGCCTCGCGCACCATCATGTCGAAGCTACAGACCTGACGGTTTGCGCCGGTGCCGGCACTCTTCCATTACTCATATTATTTTAATCATCCTATTTATCAGACACATAGCCGGTGATTATCTACGTTCACAGCGTGCGTATTGTATCAAAATAAGCCTCGTATGGTCTCAGCACCACGCTTACGGCTTGGTTGCCCCTTTAGGCGGCTGGCGGTCCTGCCTCTCTTCTGCGCGCTCGGGCTCGGGGGTCGCTTCTTCGACTTCGACGACGTCGCCGGTCATGCTGAGGCTGTGCCAAGGCCGCTGGCGAAGCAGCGCCCGGGACGCGGGCTGGGCGCGATGGCTGACTTCCCAGGCCCAGGGCATTCGCGGGACTCTGGCCTCCTGTGTCAGCCTGCGCAGAGGGCGCCGGACCCCCGGTATTCCTGCACAGACCGTACGCGCCCTGTACACGCGCACGGTGCGCGACCGGATCCCGGCTCGTCCTCACGCAGGGCGGGCTGGGGGGCGGGGTGCTCGACGCTGTGACCTCAACAGCCCCACACCGTCCGCAGTGCGCCGCAGGGCCGGCTGTCGCCGCATCGAAGTTGCGGCACATCCGCGTGGCGGCGCGGGCGGCGACCTAACGACTACTCTGGAACTTCGGTGTGTTCGATATCCTCGCTCCCCAGCTCGGGAACGGACTCCGCAGTCTGGTGACTGCTGTCGATCTGCGCGCCCTCGGCGCTGAACTGGCTTGTGCCCCCATCGACGCCGTTGGTTGGGCACACGCAATATCGAACCGTGTAAACACACACATCGTCGTGGCCGCCTGGCTTCGACCTCAGCGAGCAGCCGCTGGGGCAAGACATCGGCCCCGAGCTGGGGCATTCGAGAAGCTTCTTGAGATCACAGCCAGCCAAAAGCGCGCAGCAGACCAGCAAGGCTCGTAGTGTCAGACGCATGATGATTCCTCCCTGGGGCGATTCCGGAATGCCAGGCCAGGCGGCCATGGGCTGCGTGGCGCCGGGATCCACGTGAGCACATAGGACACACGATTCAAGATGCGTGCCGAAGGTCGCTCAGCCTGATGCCAGCCGACGCTCCAGGCCCCAAGGCCCGCGAACGCGAGACGCCGCCACCGGCCCGACTTCCCAGGCCCCGGGCATCCGCGGTACCCTGGTCTTTTGTGTCTTAGAACGCTCGATTAGCTGGGGGTGTAAGAGTTCCCATGAGCGACGGATCGTGGCTGCATCAGATTGTGAGCTTTGCTGCGCGGATCGGGACGACGCCAGACGACAGCGCAGAGATTCGGCTACAAAAGACGCTGCTGGTGATCTCGGCATGCATGATGGCGTCGTTGGCGATTATCTGGGGCGCTATCTATCTTTCCTGTGGGCGATACTACACGGCAATCATTCCCTGGCTCTATTCGCTGATTTCTTTTTCCAGCATATTTGCATTCTCACGGACTCGACAATACAGTTTATTCCGTCGCAGTCAGCTTTTATTACCGTTGCTATTGCCTTTTCTATTGTTGGTCTCGCTGGGGGGATTTGTGAACTCCAGCGCGGTGATCCTGTGGTCGTTTAGCTCGCC
>DAORCZ010001529.1:0-1713 GCA_035345735.1 Pseudomonadota bacterium
CCGACTATCCCGGCTTTCAGTTTCGCGGCATCGTCGGCAACTTCATCCACGATCTCGATCGCCTGGGTCCGCCGGGCCGGCGCTTGATCGTGTTCTTTGCCGGCACCATCGGCAACCTCTACCCCGATCAGCGCGACGCTTTCCTGCGTCAGCTGGCGGCGGGCATGGATGACAGCGATCGCTTCTTGGTGGGCATCGATCGGGTCAAGGAGGTCAGCCGGATCGAAGCGGCCTACAACGATCCCGAAGGCGTCACCGCGGCCTTCAATCGCAACCTGCTTTCCGTGCTGAACCGTCGCTTCGCGGGCGACTTCGACTTGGATGCGTTTGAACACCACGCCTTCTACGATCCGCACAACGCGTGGATCGAGATGCGGCTGCGCGCCGTGCGAGCCACGCAGGTGCAGCTTCGCGATCTCGACCTGCAGTTGCGCTTCGCACCTGGCGAGGAGATCCGCACCGAGATCAGCTGCAAGTTCACGCACGAGCGCTTTGCGGCCGCGGCAGCCGGGGCTGGCCTGACGGTCGAGGGCTGGTTCAGCGATCCCGAAGCGCTGTTCTCGCTTGCGCTGCTGCGCCGGGCCCGCGAATGAGCGCGCTCAGCGAGAAATTTCGCGACGGCCTGCTCGCAGCCTGGGCGCGATCCGATGCGCTGTTTGCGCTGGTGCCGCAAGCGGCCTGGCGAGCCCAGCCCATCGATCTACGTCACCCGATCCTGTTCTACGTCGGCCACCTGCCCGCCTTCGCCTGGAATCAGATCGGAAGAGGCGCCCTCGACCAGCCGCCGATCGATCCTCGCTTGGATGCGCTGTACGCGCGCGGCATTGACCCGGAAAACGTCGCGTGCGCGCAGCAGCACAGCCCGATCTGCTGGCCGACGGTAGGGGAGACGCAGGCCTATCGCGACACGGTGCGCGCTGCGGTCTTGCGCTGCCTGCCCCAAGTCTTCCTGCGAACGGACGACATCCTGTGCGAACAAGGCCGCGTGCTGCAGCTGGTGCTAGAGCACGAATGGATGCATCACGAGACCCTGCTTTACATGCTGGCCGAGAGTCCGCCGGGGCTCTTGCAGCGACCAGCCGCAATCGCCCCGCCCGAGGCGGGTGATGGACAGGCGGCCGAGCCGCGACGGGTTGAGGCCGGCCCCGCCGTCTTGGGGGCCAGCTTTGCGCAGCTTCCGTTTGGCTGGGACAACGAGTTCCCGCAGGTGACGGAGTGGGTCCCGGCGTTTTCGATCGACTCGCTGCCCGTGCGGAACCGCGACTGGCTCGCCTTCTTTGAAGCGCGCGGACGGCCCGATGCGCTGTGGCCGCAGGGCTGGGCCCGCGACCCGCAGGGAAAGCCAACCATCAAGACCCTGTTCGGCCCGCTGCCGTTTGCCGCCGGGGCGGGCTTTCCCGTGCAGGTCTCGGGCGAGCAAGCCCGCGCCTACTGCGCCTGGCGTGGCGGACGACTGGCCACCGAGGCTGAGCTGCATCGTGCCGCGTATCACACGCCCGATGGATCGCTGCGCCCCCATCCCTGGGGCGACGCCCCGCCCGGTGCTGAGCACGGCAACTTTGGCTTTCGCCACTTTCATCCCACCCCCGTCGGTCAGTTCCCTGCCGGTGATAGCGCCTGGGGCGTCGGGGAGCTCGTCGGCAACGGCTGGGAATGGACGCAGTCGCCGTTCGCGCCGCGGCCCGGCTTTGTCGCCTGGGCCCGCACCTATCC
>DAORCZ010001530.1:0-1707 GCA_035345735.1 Pseudomonadota bacterium
GTTCGCTGGTGCTTCTTTCGCAGCAGGAGGAACGGCAGGCGCAGCCGCTGGATTTGCAGGCACGGAAGTGGCCGCAATTGACGTTTCTTCGCGCGGCGGCTTCGGTGGCCGGGTGGTCGCCCAAATCAGGACGGCAAGCGTTGGGGCTAGCGCCACAGCGGCGATAGCGAAAAGACGCCGACGCCGCCTACTCATCGGCACGACGTCGACCTCACTGGCCGCTCCGCTCATCGTCGATGAACTCGATGGGGGCAGCCCCAGACGCCGTGCACCAGAGCCCGTACTGACAGGACCACCCGCGTCGTTCCGGAACGAGATGGGAGCCTGCTGTCCCGACTCCTTCGGAGCGAGCCCGGACAGAAGCGGAGCGCCCGAGGCGGCAGCGCCGAGCTGAGCCGCGACCTCTAGCATGCTGGGTCGCTGCTGAGAATCTTTGAGTAGCATGCGATCGACGAGCTGTCCCAGGGCGTCCGGCACGTCGGGGGCAAGCGAGCGAACCGGCGGTGGCGTCTGCATCAGGTGCAGCGCAATCTGCTCGGCCTCGGTGCTGGCGCGGAAGGGAGGCTGGCCGGTCAGCAAGTGAAACAGCAGCGCGCCCAGCGAATAGACGTCCGCGCGATCATCGACATCAGCGGTGTTCTTGAGCTGCTCGGGCGACATGTACCAGAGCGTGCCCATCACCGTGCCGACGGCGGTCTCTGCCTTGGCCAGACCCGGCCCCTTGCGCATCTTGGCAATGCCGAAGTCGAGGAGCTTAACGCGCTCTCCTCGCGGGCTATGGACATCGGCCGCGATCATGATGTTGTCGGGCTTGAGATCGCGGTGGATGATGCCGCGCTTGTGCGCCGCCGCAACGGCAAGCGCGACCTCGCGACAGATCCAGGTCGCATCCTCGACCGGCAGCACACCTCCGGAATTCTTGAGGCGCCGAGTCAGCGTCTCGCCCTCGATGAACTCCATGATCAGGTACGTCGTGCCGTCGTCCAGCTTGCCGTGGTCGTAGATCTCGACGATGCCCGGGTGGCGGATGCTGTTGACGGCGCGCGCCTCGTTCAGGAAGCGCTGCGCGTACTCTTCATTGTTCGCTAGCTCGGGATGCAGAATCTTGATGGCTGCGCGACGGTCGATGTCCTGGCGCTCCGCCTCCAACACCACACCCATCCCGCCCTTCCCCAGCGGACGAACGATGCGATATGGGCCGATTGCTTCCCGATCCATGACGACGCGAGCCTAGTCCAGCTACGCGACCCGAAGCAAGGAGGTTTCCTGGGATTTCGCGAAGGGCTGAGGTCGCGAATCCAGCGGTCAAGGCATCGACCGGAATGCGTGCAGGTACATCGTCAGGTTGTTCATTGAGTCATAATCGCTGTTGCTCGCCGTCACGATGTCTAGCTGCCTATCGTCAGCGATCCCCGCCTCCAGCCTGCCCACCGCAATCGCACGGATCTGCGTCTTGCCCGCCTCGGGATCCACCTCCGTTGACCACACAGGTTTAAACTTGTCGATCTGACTCTGCAGTACCACCAGCTTCTGCTTCTGCGCGAACACCACGTCGCCGAATCCGTCGCGGTCGACGTCGCCTGCCGCCAGCGCGGTCACCCCCTCGCTGCCTATCGCTACACTAAGCTGCTGTGACACGGTCATGTTCTGTATATAGCCGGTATTCGTCGCCAGATACGCGGCTGCCTGCTGGTCACCTCTGGAAGA
>DAORCZ010001531.1:0-1706 GCA_035345735.1 Pseudomonadota bacterium
GTATGCCGATGTCCATGTCTCGTCGCTGCTCAAGGGCATCGCCTCGCTCTTGCCACCCGAGGCGGCCTCGCGCCTGCCCAGCCTGCCGCCCGAGGCGGGTTCGCTGAGCTTCTTTGGCTACGACGCGGGCCAGGTCAGCTACTACAAGACCCGCATCCCGATGACGCTGATCCTCGCCATCAAGACCGCCAGCGACAAGCTGCGCGAGCCGGGCGGTGTGCTCGGCGGCCCCTACGTCCGACCCGGCGCGCCCCCTCCATAAGCGGGGGTTAGGGCCTGTGGGCGGCCCGTCGCTTGGCCCAGGTGCTTTCTAAGCCCAGGATGGCGAACACCGCCGCCGCAACAAAGACGCCGTAGATGCAGCCGACGATGAAGGTTCCAACGATCGAATCGATGGTCTCGCGAGCGGTGATAAGTCCGCTCGTGATCGCCAGCCCCGGCGCGTAGAACAGCGCACTGACAAGCAGCGTGCTGCCTTCGACGCTGTACTGGGGCCTGAGGGCAAACCACAGCCGAAAGCACAGCATTTGCAGCGCGGCGAGCGGGATGCTGCTGAACGCCGTCGCCATCAGCCAGCCGCGATTCCCGATCACTTGCAGCACCGCAGCGCGATCCGGCGGGGACAGTGTCGCCAGCAGCCACAGCCCTGCGAGCCCCAAGAGGATCGCCGGCGCAGCCAGCACCTGGCGCCGTTTGGCAACGGCATGCCCGCGGAACGCCCACGCACCCTCCAAGCCCAAGACGGTCAGCACCGCGAACGCGTGGGACAGCGGCGCGCACAGCATCCCCACCCGCATCCAGGTCAGCTCCTCGTTACAGCCCGAAAGGCCCAGGATCGCCAGCCAGCACAGGGCGCGAGGCACGCTTGGCTTCATCGGCTGATCGTGCCCGATCTGCGACGCCGGCACGCGACCTGATGCAAGAAGGCCGTGCCGCCGTCGGCGTGTCTACCGTCCCCCCTGCGCCAGCTTGGCCCCCTTGAGCTTGACGCCCTGATGGACCAGCAAGGCCAGGCCGACGTTGACGCCATACTCGAACAGCGGCTCTAGCCGGTATAGCTGACGGATGACGAAGCTGGCGCGATCGAAGGCCTGCGAGGTGCGCAAGACCAGCTGGCCCCCGACGGGATCGGGCCGGATATCGAGGCGCAGGCGGGCTCCGCTGAGGTCACCGGTCATGCCGAACAGATCGACCGAAGTCGGGCCGGCGTTGACGGCGTAGCGAGTCGTAAAGGTCAGAAGCGGCAGCGACTGCTCAAGCTCGACAATCGGCAGGCCGTCCTTGGTGCCGAGCGACTGGCTCTTTTTGACCGACGGGACATAGTCTGCCCAGCTGCCGACGTCCTGCGCCGACTGCACGAGCTTGGCGACCGGCACCGGCGTGCGTTCGATGAGGTTCATGTCGGTGGGACGGCCGCCCTGCGTGCGGATGAGGACCAGCACGCCGCGCTCCAAGAGCGGGCGATAGTCGGCATTGCCCGGCGGGGGCAGCGGTCGCGGCGCCCCGGCAAGCTGCTCGGCGCGGGCCTTGATGGCTAGCACCATCGACATCTGCCCCACCAGCCCCATGCCGTAGTCCAGCGTCGGAAAGCGGGCTCGTAGCTGCTCGACCACGCCGCCCGATCGCGACAGGTCGGTGTAGCCGTACAGCACCATCAGCGTCCCGCCGCCGGCCGGGAAGAACTCCCAGCGATAGTGGCGCAGGCC
>DAORCZ010001532.1:0-1705 GCA_035345735.1 Pseudomonadota bacterium
CGGACGCGGCCATACCTACCCGCAGATGGCCAACATCCTGAACGAAGAGAAGTGGATACCGCTCAAGGGTCGTAAGTTCACCAGTAGCGGCGTCGGCAAGCTGCTACGAGGCTGCGACGAGACCAAGCATCAGACGCCCAAGCGCTACCTCGAGAGCATCATCGAAAAGATGTCTCGGGAGCACGCCAAGGCATCGCCGGATGAGCCGTTCCAGCGGCCGGGGCTGCCCAAGCTGGCACAGCTGCTGGGGGAAGCTGGCTACGTCACGCCCAAGGGGAACGCGCACTGGTGGCCAGCCCAGGTGCAGCAGTTGCTCGAGGGTCGCTTTGACTCCTATTACCCAGGGCGGTCAGCCGCCGCTCACTAGGCGGCGGTGCGGCTTCACCTAGAAGACCGCACCACATCTGGGCTCAGCCTCACACCGGGGCTGCCGCTGTTCAGAAAAATTACCCCTTTTGCCTCGAGCGCTTGCCGGATTCGCAAGAGGCTGTCCTCTGTCAGATTCTTCCTCCTGCGCTCAAACGCATTGACGGTGGCGGCATCCACGCCAGCCTCTGTGGCCAGTTTAGTTTGCGTCCAATCCAGCAGAGCGCGCCCGGCTCTGCACTGGGCAGGGAGGATCGTTGCCATTTTTTTGTTGACTTCGGCTAGTTGTGGCTCCTAGCCTGTCCAGAAAAGCTGGACAGGGAGGCCATCGTACTGATTTTCAGGTTGTAACAAAGTGCCCCCAGCAGTGCTGGTAGCGCTGCTGGGGGCTGTCTGAGGACGGGCGTCCACAGGACCGGCCGACTATAGACCGGCCCCGTGGTCATTAGCAAGACGAGGTGATCATGAGCTGGCTCATCGGGCTAGGCGTATGCCTTGCGTTGGCTGTTGTCGTCGCTGCTTATATCTGGCTGACAAGACTCAGCCGGGACGTTGCGAGCCTCAAGGAGGCTGCGCGGGTCGAGCTTGGTACTGTACAGATCGGTAATGCGCGTGCGCTTGAGGAGCGACTTGCGGACCTCAGCGAGCGCGAGACCTTCCCCATCCTGGCAGGTAGGATCGCGCTCCATAGCCCGTCGAGCACCGAGCGCATTCGAGCTCTGGCGGCGCTGAGAGCCGTCGCAGTAAGGGGCGCGGACGAGATTTTCGCCGATGGCGACGGTTTCTGGCTGCTCATGGGCGGGCGGGCCGATCCGTTTCGCGTAGGAGGGTATTTCCTCGGAGAGCTGCACGCCTACAAGATCCGGGCGGCTTGCTCCTGGGCGTACACAGGATCGGCCGATCCATCCGTCAGAAGAGAGGTGCGAGCCGCAGCCCTTCAGGGCGTCGAGCGAGCGCGGACAAACGACGGCCTTTCGGTCAGAGTCCTGGGGTCGGAGGCGTGGCAGGATGTTGGCGCGGGCGACGGGCGGATCGCTGACGCATCGTTCCGAGAAAGACGAGAAAACACGGGGCTTCGCCGCCTTGAATTTGCGTCGCTGGTTGGGGCGACGCTCGACCAAGTGATCTGCTGGGAGACGGGGCGCGAGTGTGAGGTTGCGCTCTCCGACCAGCTATCGATGAAGCTGGGCTTGCTCGAGAAGGCGATCTCCAGCGTCGTAGAGGCTGGCAAAAGAGCGGAGCCATAAGCCATGGCGGAGATAAACGACATCCGCCGCGGCCGGAGCGGGGGCCAGCCTCGCGGCTTTTACGTGGTGTGTCTCGCCCTGGCGTGTGAGCG
>DAORCZ010001533.1:0-1704 GCA_035345735.1 Pseudomonadota bacterium
GCTTTTGTGGCGAGTGCTGGCCGGCGGCATCGCCACGTAGAAGGGGGCCAGCGGCTTAGGCGCTGTGCGCGATGCGTTCGAGCAGGCGGCGGACCATTTCGGGGGGCATGACGCCGCCATGGGCGCCGAGCTTTTCGAACATCACGACGCCAAACAGCGACGAGATCAGGAGCAGTGCCGAGGCGGCGGGGTCGCGCGCGCCGCGGGCTTGGAAGTAGGCGACGGCTTGATGTCGCAGCAGGGCCAGCGCCGAGTCAGGCTGACGCCGGGCGAACTCTTCGAACTGAAACTCGGGATAAGACAGCAGCGGCAGTAGCACCTCAGCCAGCTGGCGAAAGTAGTCGAGCATGGCCTGGCCCAGCGGCAACAGCTCCGTTGGGCCGTCGCCCGTGGCCAGCCCGAGGCGCTGACTGACCTCGGCGCCCCCCGGGGGGGTCATGGCGGACAGGAAGAGCTCGGCCTTGTTGCCATAGCGCTGGAACAGCAGGCCTTCCGAGACACCGGCTCGCCGCGCGATCTCTTTGGTGGATGCGGCAAAGCCGCGCTCGATGAAGCAGGCGCGGGCGGCGGAGAGCAGGCTGTCGTCGGGGATGGTGCGCTTGCGAGCCATGACTAGGGCAGAGCGGGCGAGGCGGGCGGCGTGCGCGCCAGCATGTACAGCGCGCCGGGGACGCTACCGTCTTCGATGACCGTGTAGCCGGCATCGACGAAACGCTGCCGCCAGATCTCGCGCATCGGTCGGCTGCCGAAGTAGTGACCGTGAAGGAAAGGAAAGACGAAGCGCATCCAGCCGTCGCGATTGATGGCCACGACCAGCATCTCGCCCCCGGGCTTGAGCACCCGCCGCACTTCGGCAAAGGTCTTCATGACGTCGTCGTGGCGCAGGTGATCGACGGCGGCGACGCTCAGCGCGGCATCGAACTTTTCGTCGGTAAACGGCAGCTTTCGCATGTCGCCCACCTGCACCCGAACGCGCCCGGCATAGCCCGCCGCGGCGACGTTTTTTAGCAGGCGGTCACCGCTGTTGTCGGGGATGCCGAAGCTGTTGGCGAAGAGGTCGAGCGCCGTGACCTCAGCCAAGGGACGATCACGCAGAACGCCAATCGTCGCGCGCCCCGAGCCTGCCCCCAGATCCAGCACCCGGCCGGCTCCGCCCGGCAGGAATCGCGCTGTCGGCAGCGGCACCGGACGATTGAACAGGAAGCGCTCCTGGATGATCCAGAAGCTAGCCACCCCCCACAGCCCGATCAGGGCCAGCCCTGCGAGGAGTGCCGGGTGCAGTCGGCGGCGGGCCCAGCCCAGCCCGGCCAGCGCCAGCACACCGACGAGAAGATGCCCATGTGTCCAGATCCAGTGGTATCCAAAGTCCATGATTAATGAGTATGCGCTCATTAATTCCTGCCGCAACTCCTTTTTGCCGCCGTGCTGCGGACGGGCCACGACAGCGCCCAGGCGTGGGATAATCCGCGGCATGGCTGCTGCCGGCCTCCGCCGTCCGGCCCTCCGGCTGCCCGAGTCCCCCCGGCTCGGCGCGGCTTTTGTCGCGTATCCCTGGGAAAGGAAGACCGCATGGGCAAGTTCACGGTGACCCACGAAATCCACTGCAACAAAGAGACCTTCTGGAAGGTCTTCTTCGACAAAAATTTCAATATTGAGCTTTATAAAACCCACCTGGGATTCCCGGATTTTCGGATTATCGATCAA
>DAORCZ010001534.1:0-1699 GCA_035345735.1 Pseudomonadota bacterium
CCCGCTGGCTTCCTCCCCCGGGCCAGCGCCCGCCATCCCCGCTGCGGCTGTGGAGATCCCCAGGCCGCCTGCCGAGCCTCCCGCTTGGGGCGTGCGGAGCGGTGCGCTTTTTCGTTTCGAGGGCAGCCTGGGGCCGCTGGTCGTTGGGACGTTCCCTCAGAATCCGCCGCTGCCCGATCCTCCTCCGCTTGAGCCTGGTCCCCTGCCGGTGCCGAATAGCTGTGGCGTGGGTGGCCAGGTGACGCTGGGGTTTCGCTACGTGACGCCGTATCGACCAGCGCTCAACCCTACGATCTTGGGTCTGCTCAAGATCCCGATCCTGGGCCTGCTGCTGATCCCGTTCGTGCCCGTTTTCGTGATCACTTCCAGCCTGGTCTCGGGCGATCAGCTTGGCTTGGATCTGCGCTTCGCCGTCCTCGCGCCTTGCGGCAGCGAGGCAGTGCGTTACGCGGTGGGCCTACGGCCGGTGCTGCGGGTCGCGCGCCATGATAGCCGGGTGCGCCTGCCATCGCTGCTGGGCATGGTGCTGCCCGAGCCGCTGCTGATCTTTGAAAACCAGCAGCTGGTGATGCTGGAGCTTGGACTGCTGCGCCTGCCCATCGCCGTGCTGCTGACGTCGCACATCGGCGTCGAGCTAGAGCCCAGCCTGGGCTATCGCATCTCGTTCTCGCCGGGCATCCCGTCCGCCGTGACGCTGGGCGTCCACGCCAGCCTGGTGGTGCGCTAGGTCGGCTTGGACCCGATCGGCCGATCTGCGCGCTCCCGCGTGGAGGCTGGCTTGCTCGTCGGCCGTCGTTAGGCCTCAGAGCCCCAGCTGCTGCCTTCACAGAACTGCGCGAGCTGGGCAAGCAGGTCGGGGTTTTGGGGATCGAGCAACGTCGGACGCTGCAGATGCTGCGCATAAAGCGTGGCCACCTCGCGTGGATGCTCGGGATCGGTGCCAGGCACGATCAGCGTCGGGGCGGCGATGGCCGCGAGCGCACTGGCTTCCGCCATGGGCTGGGCGTTCTGGGCCAGAAAGGCGGTGGTGGCGGCCACGCTAGCAGCATCGAATTCGCGCAGCATGTCTAGGGCTCGCTGGCGCAGATCCGCTGGGAGCGCCTGGTAGAGCGGCACCAGCGCCTGCGTCCCCTCGACCCGGGCCCGCTGACCCGCGGCAGCCATCGCCTGCATCGCTGCGATCTGGGGCGCGGTCAGTCCGCGATCCGCACCGGGATAGACGGGAGCCCACAGCACAAGACCTGCCGTGTGGCCGGGGTAGCGTAGGGCAAAGCGCAGGGCCACCGCAGAGCCCATCGACGTCCCACCAATCACCGCCCGCTCGATGTGCAGGCTGTGCAGTAGGGCGCGCAGATCATCGGCCAGCAGATCCCAGCTCAGCTCGCCCGCGTAGTGCGAGCGACCGCTGCCGCGCAGATCCGGAGCCAACACCCGCAACGAGTCTGCCAGCGAGCCAACTCTGACGAGCGCCGCTCGATGATCGGCAAGTCCTCCGTGCAGGAAGACCAGCGGTCGGCCCTGTCCCTGCGTCTTGGCGTACAGCCGCACGCCTTGGCTCTGAAACCACAGGTCTTGCGTGGTCGTTGGGTCTGGGCGGTCGGTGGTGGTATCTGCGGTCGCTATCTTGTGACTCGTCATGGTCAGGTCTCCTGTGGACGCAAGTCGCCAACCGCAAAGTCCACCGCGGGACTTGACGCAG
>DAORCZ010001535.1:0-1698 GCA_035345735.1 Pseudomonadota bacterium
GCGTGCAGGTGCTGGTCAAAGAAGTCAGCCTGTTTGGCGCCGACTTCGACGAGAAGATCAAAGCGCTGAAGAGCCACGAGGCCCGAGCTAGCGAGATGGAGCACGCGATCCGCCACGAGATCCACGTGAAGCTGGAAGAAGATCCCGCGTACTTCCAGTCGCTGCGCGAGCGCTTGGAACAGATCATCGCCGACCGCAAGGCGCGACGCATCGACGAAGCGGAGCAGCTCTCTCTGCTGCAAGGGTTGATCCACGAAGCGCGCGGCCACGCCCAAGCGGCGAGCGATGTCGGGCTGAGCGAGACCGGCTTTGCCATCTATGGTCTGCTCAAGGGCGCGGCGGCCGGGCTGAGCCGCGAGCTTCGCGCTCGCTATGACGATGCTCGCGTGCGCGAAGTGACCGCCGCGATCGAAGACGCCGTGGCGCCGCACGTCGCGATCGTCGACTGGGTTCAGAAAGCCGATGTGCAGCGCGAGATGCGACGGCAGATCAAGCGCCGCCTGCCCGCCGACGTGTACGGCAGAGATGCGCAAGAGAGCCTGGCCGCCGCGCTGATCGATCTGCTGAAGGTGCGCAAGGGCCGCTAAAGGTGGATCGTTCGCAGGTTCACTTCGGCCGCACCGTGATCGCGTATGCCATCGCGCGCGGGCGCCGACAAAAGACGGTCGCCATCCGCGTCGATGCCACGGGTGGCGTGATCGTGCGTGCGCCGCTGGACACGCCCATCGCCACACTCGATACCATCGTCCATCGCAAGGCCCGCTGGATCCTCGAACGCACGCGCGACCATGAAGACCTGCCGCCTCCCCCCAGCGCGCGCGAGTTCACAAGCGGCGAGACCTTTCGTTACCTGGGCCGGCAGTACCGCTTGAAGCTTGAACGCAGCGATGCCCGCGATGCCGAAGTGCGCTTGGCTCTTGGTCACCTGATCGTGCCGGTGCCGATGTCGATACCCACACCGACGACGATCGACGCCGCCGACATCGCCCGTGCGCGCCTGGTCGCTTGGTATCGCGAGCGCGCCCAAGCTCGCATCGCCGATCGCGTCGCGACCTGGGCCCAGAAGCTAAATCTGCATCCGGCGTCGGTGCAGATCCGCGATCAGCAGAAGCGCTGGGGCTCGGCCGATGCCCGCGGCAACCTTCGCATCAACTGGCGCATCGTGCAGGCTCCGACTCGACTTATCGACTACGTCATCGCGCACGAACTAATCCACCTGATCCACCCCGACCACACCCGCGACTTCTGGGCCACCCTCGGCCACGCGATGCCCGATTACGAAGCGAGGCGCGAGGCGCTGCGGCGGCTGGGGGCGCAGATCGTGTGGTGATGCTCGGAGGGGGTGGGGAGGTTCGCGGTCGTCTGCGCTGAGCCGCTGGAGGCGGGAGGCCGAGAAGCGATGGCGAGCCAATGGCATCGTGCGAACCGCCGCGTGGATGTCCCAGTTCGCGCCGCAGCTGACGCAGCTTGCGCGGTGATGGCGCCTTCGCGGCGGCGGGCCTACGCCCCTCGTCCTGCCCCGCCAGTTGTTTGATGCGCTTGGATTCCTCGGCCACCTTGCGCAGCTTGAGCTCACTGAGTTCCAGGTCGACACGGCAGGCTTCGTGGATCGGCCGGCGGCCGCTTGGCGCTGGACCTGCGCTGCGCATAGGCTGCGCCCGCGCTGGTGCTGAAGCCTGCTTCAGCCGAAGAGGGAAT
>DAORCZ010001536.1:0-1696 GCA_035345735.1 Pseudomonadota bacterium
ATAGGTCGCGAGCAGGGCGGCATAGGTCTCGCGGACACAGCCTTCGACCTCGTTCTCGGCGGCGATCTCAGCCAGCGAGCGGACTGGCCTGGCGACGACGACGGGCGGCTGGGGAATGCCACCGTATTTTCGCGCGAGCTCAGCGGTCACAGCGCTGTGACGGACCTCATCGGCGGCGGCCTGGCGGGCCAGCGCAAGCAGGGGCTCGGGGGCGCCGTGGGCCCGTAGCTCGCGTTCCAGGATGACGAAGGCGGTGACGGCGGCGGCTTCTAGCTCGGCGGCTCCGGCCAGATAGCTGCCGAGGAGCGAGTCGCACGCACCGTCTCCCAGCTCTTGCAGGCCCTCCGGCCGTCGGCCGAGCACGCGGCAGGGCTGAAGCACGGTGCAGGTCTTGGCGTTCACCGCGCCCGCCGTCGAGACGCTGATCTCGCAGCGCTGCTGACTGGGGGGAATGCAGCCCGGGCCATTGGTCTGCAGCACCGTCATGTCATAGCCCGCCGCCGTCGGGCGGGTATCCCAGTTGGTGGGGCTGGGACAGCTGCCGGGGGTCTCGTCAAAGCCGTCAAAGCCAGCCATCCAGGCGACAAGCTGCGACTCGGCCACGCTATCGATCGGCGCTAGCGCCGCGCTGGCGCCGCCGACGTCGGTCAGCACCTGCACCGTGCCCCCGCTTGTCGTCGCGACGTAGCGGAACTGACAGTAGACGGGGTCGGCGCAGGCGGCGCGCAGGGCATCGGTGAGGAGTGCCTGGCAGGCGGGGACATCGGGGGCGTCGGCGCACTCGGTTCCGCCTCGGACATACGGGCGGCGCTCCAGCGCGGTGATGCTCCCTTCGGCACAGCCTTGACCGTCGAGGAGACACGGCGCACCGAATCGTCCCGCCTCAAGATACGCGGCCGGATTCACCAGCCGCAGGTTGGGCGAGGCGAGCGTCGTCGTGGGACTGCACAGCGGGCCGCCCGCCGTCGCGGCCACCGTGCGAATCGGCAGCGGCTGGGCGAGTGGCTCGCTCATGTCCGGGGAGGTCATCGCTGGACCCTCGCAGGCGCCGAGCAGGACCGCCGGCACGCAGGCTGCGCTGGCCAGAAGTTTGGCAAAGAGACTCCGTAAGTGGCTCTCGTACATGGCGGCTCCTTTCGCTTCGATCCCGGTGCAAGGACTGGGCAAGGCCGGATGTCAGCAGCCGGCTCCTCATCCCGCAGGGCCTATGGCGTTCGGCCCTACTGGCTACTAAGGGCGGTCAGGGCCAAAACCTGACAGAGAAAATCAAATAAATAGAGATCGTGTATACGGGAAAATATGCACGATTTGCGATGGGTATCATTCTGCAATAAATGCGGATTTGCGATGAAAAGATACCTACATTCCCCGCGTAGAAAATCGACGCTCCCATTCACGCATAGCAGGGTCAGTATCGGGGCTGGGCGCACAGCGCGACGGGCCGGGGAGGCCGGCTGCTGCATCGGTCCCGCTTGCCGGCTTGGCAGTGGTAGGGTGCGCGCATGATCCACACGCTGAAAAAGTTCATGCTGACCGGGCTCTGTGCGACGGGCTTGGCGCTGGGTGTCTGCGCCTGCAACTCCACCATCGGGGGCGAGGCGGCTCCCGAGCCGGACATGAGCTACGTCAACCCCGACGCGGACCATGACGGCATCCTGGATGTCGATGAAGGCCGCGCCGAGGGGCGAGATAGCGA
>DAORCZ010001537.1:0-1695 GCA_035345735.1 Pseudomonadota bacterium
CAACCGCCTCTATCAGACCTCGACGCTGGCCACGTCACTGCTGGTCACCGGCGGAATCGCGGCGGTCGCTGGCGTGGTGCTGCTTGCGGTGCCCGGTCCGGTGCGTCCGCGTCATGCCGCGCGAAAGGGTCCCTAGCATGTCCTTGTCATCCCGCGCGCTCCGCCTGGGGGCGACCTTCGGGCTTAGTCTGCTGTCGAGCTGCGAGAGCCTGTATGGCGGCTTCGGCGTCGATAACCCGGGGAACTGCGTCGTGAACAGCGCGCTGTGTCAGGCCCCGGATCAGGCATGCAATCCGGTGACGCGAGAGTGCGAGCCGGCCATCCTCATCAGCGCCATCGATCCGCCGGTCGCGTCGGTGCAGGGGGGCGAGCTAGCGACGCTCAGCGGGCAGCGCTTCACGCCCGAGCTGCGCGTGCGGGTTGGTGGTCGCGAGGTCACGTCCTTGACCGTCAGCTCGGACCGCAGCCTGAGCTTCGTCCTGCCCGCGGGGGCCAGCCCTGCCGGGCCCGCCAGCGTCGAGGTCAGTCACCCCGCCGGCCAGACGCAGCGACGGGACGACCTGTTTCGCTACTACGAAGACGTGCAGCTTATGGCGGGCCAGCCGGTGGCGCTGCCGTTTTCCCCCAAGTATGCGCGGGTCGCGGACTTCAACGCCGATGGCCGGCAAGACATTGTCCTGAGCGACGCGTTCGGCGCGGGCGTGGTCGTGCTGCTGGGGCAGGGCGATGGGGGGTTCGCGGCCCCCCTGGCGTCGTCGTTTTCAGGGCGGGCGTATGCGCTGGCCGTCGGAGACGTCAACGGCGATGGCTTTCCCGATGTCGCTGTCACCTTGACCGGCCCGACATCCACCATCGAAGTGGCGCTGGGCAATGGCGATGGCACGCTGCGGACTCCGGTGTCGGTGACCACCCAGACGACGCTCGGCGCGCTGGGGCTGGGTGACTTTGATGGCGATCGCCGGGCCGATCTGGTGGCGGTGGACGATCTTAAGCTGCGCTTTTGGCACAGCAACGGCGATGGCAGCTTCAGCACGCTGTCGACGGACATGCCGCTTTCGTATCAGAGCTTTGGGGCCAGCGGTCGCCTGTGGGTGGCTGACCTCGACGGGGATAGCGCGCTGGACATCCTGGCGATCAATGGCCGCGACTTCAGTTATCCGGTGCTGTTTGGCCAGGGCAATGGCACCTTCAGCGAATCAGCGGGACCGCTCTACGTCGGCTCACCCACCCTGGCCTGCGTCGGCGACAGCGACGGAGATGGCCTGCTCGACATCCTGACCCCGCTGTCTCAGGTCAATAACTCGATCGCGCTGAGCCGCCAGGGGCCGGTGCGCGCATTTAAGCAGCCAACGAGCTACGTCGCGCCCAACAACCTCACCGGCTGCGAGCTACGGGATCTCAACGGCGACGGAGTATCGGACATGGTGGCCTTCAGTAGCTTGGGCACCGCGGGGGCCTTGGCCACCCTGCACGGCCTGGGCGCAGGGCGCTTCGCGACGGCGCGTTCGTATACCCTGCCGCCCTTTCCACAGGTCGCCATCACCGCTCAGCTCGATGGTGATCAGCGTCCCGATCTGCTGGTCGCGCACCGCGGCGCAAGCGGCTCCGGAAACTTCTACACGGTGTTCCGCAATGCCACGCCCTAGTCGAAAGATCCCGGGTCGGTCCCCGCGGCCTCCGCAGTCCGCGATCGCT
>DAORCZ010001538.1:0-1694 GCA_035345735.1 Pseudomonadota bacterium
GCGCCGCTTATACGTCGAGCTCGGGCAGCTTGTTCAGCAGACCTATGCGCTGACCAATCAGGTCTCTCTGCCGTCTGAAAGCAGCGAACCTCCTTTCAAAGCATGAGCACAAATCGATGCGACTCCATAAGTCGCGGTCAAGCGCTCCCGCCGTTCCTTTCGGCAACCTCTTAGCGCAGTTGCAGGGGCGCCCGTGCAGCAAGCAGGATGGCGTCGCCGACCAGGGGTGCCAGCAGATAGCGACGGCGTCCGCCCAGCTCCAGCGAAAAGCCTGCCAGCTCCGCCGTATCCAGCAGCCGCTGGAGCGTCCAGGCATCATTCAGCCGGCGGGCGGACGCGATGGCGAAGCCGGTGGCCGCGGGACTCAAGCCCAGGGGCAGCGGGCCCGAGTCGATGTCGCCAGCTCGCGAGACGCCGCGCGGCCACTCCCGCACGCCCCAAAGTCCAGGCAGCGGGCGGTCCAAGAACCGCTCGCGCAGCACCCGGTACCCGTCTTGTACATACGCCTCGTCGACCAGCCCCAGGTACAGGAGGTTCCAGGCCGCTCCCGAGGCGCGGTCGTGATCGAGCGCCTGACAGCTCGGGCTCACGCGGAAGGGCAGCAGGCCCGAGGCAGGCTCTGCGTATCGGCCGCGGAGTTTCTGGAGCAGCGAGGGTGCCGCCTGCGAAATGATGCCTGCTCGCGCCGCCAGCGCCAGTGCTGCCAGCGCCACCGCGTTGTCGGGCACGTAGAGCTCGCCCGGGTAGGTCTCGGCCAGACCGCAGGGGCCATGCTCCATCTTGCGTGCCAGCGCGAGCGCCAGCTTACCCAGCAGGGCCCGGTGCGGGCCGCCCTGAAAGGACGTCTCGCGAACCGCCAGGATGAGCGCCAGGTGCCCGAGGTAACCGACGTGCCCCCGATCGTTGCCAAGCGCCGAGAGAGCCGATTCCTGCCACCGCTGCGTATCGAACTGACTCAGCTCGCTGGACAGAGCGCGGTCGATGATTTTATCCAGATCGTCGCGGCTCGTACCCGCAGCCTCGGGGAATTGCTGCGCCAACCCGGCGATGGCCAGTGCCGTCATCGACAGGGAGACCAGCGCCCACTCCCCTTGGAACTGCGGCCCCAGCGCCGCGGGGAAGTCGTGCGGCCCGAAGCCCGGCGCCAGCACTCGGCTCAAGAGATAGGCTCGCCGGGCCAGCAGATCCCCTCGACTCTGCTGTTGCATCGTGGGGACCCCATCGGCCGCATCGACGCGATAACGAAAAAACCACGCCGCCTTGAGCGCCAAAAGCAGCAGCAGGCCGACAAGGAAGCGCCGGAGCCTCTTCCCCCATCGCCCGGTCCCAGCTTGTTGCAACCCGCGGGCCTTCACGTGCGTCGATCTGAGGTTCACCAACCAAGCCTATCCGATCCATGGAAATGGGGATTGAGCCGATTTGGCGATAGACGCACATAACGCAGACTCCGCAGCTCCGTCGCCCAAGTCATCCACAAAAGCGCTCTGTCCCCTGCATGCGCGCAGGCAGTGCGCCGGCCGGCTGTGAACAGTGCTGCGGCCTGGGTTCCAAGCGCCCGCGGACCGCGCCGCCGGAACAGGCTGCGGAGGGCTTCGACTCAGCCAGCCTCGTGACCCTGCTGTGCGAACGGGCTGCTCGCGGGTACTCAGCTCGCACTTCACCTCCTGCGCCCCAGCCAAGCTGTGCCCATAAAT
>DAORCZ010001539.1:0-1691 GCA_035345735.1 Pseudomonadota bacterium
GCGCGTTGATGTAGTCGACGTGCTGCGGGGAAAGTCCCGCGCGCTGCAGCGCCCAACCGATGGCCTGCGCAGCGGCGGAGCCGTCCGGTCGTGGCGCCGTGGCGCGATAGGCATCTTGCGTGCTGCCCCAGCCGAGCACGCGGGCCAGCGGCCGTGCTCCTCTTGCCCGTGCCCGCGCTTCGTCTTCCAGGACAAACAGCGCCGCGCCTTCGCCGATCACCAAACCATCGCGACGACGGTCAAAGGGACGGCAGGCATCCGCGCTCTGGCGCGGTGAACAAGCGCCCAAGCGCGACATCCCACCGACGCCGAGCGGGTTGATCATCGAGTCGGCCGCTCCGCACAGCACCAGATCCGTCCGACCGCGCTCGATCAGCGCTGCGCCCTGCGCCACGGCCAGCGTTCCTGCTGCACACGCCGAGCAGTTGACCAGCCGCGGCCCGCGCAGGCCCAAGCCGGAAGCGATGAGATCGGCCGCAAGATCGACGCG
Source organism: Pseudomonadota bacterium (assembly GCA_035345735.1). Taxonomy (GTDB): domain Bacteria; phylum Myxococcota_A; class Polyangia; order Palsa-1104; family JAEUJZ01; genus JAEUJZ01. The sequence continues at coordinate 491 of DAORCZ010001539.1, forward strand.
GGTACGAAAGCGTGTGGCCGGCAGTCCTCGCTGCGACGCCTCATCCCAGGCTAGCTGCGCGCGCGGTGCTCCCGATGCAGAAGCCAAGAGCGGCACAAAGTCTGCGAGTAGCGCGTGCTCAAGACCCAGGCCGATCGAGAGCCACGCGGTCTGCTCGTCGGGACCACAGCCGGCCTGCTGCCAGGCCTGCAGCGCCGCGAGCAGTGCCAGCCCGATCTTGCGATCGCGGAAGCAGCCAGCGTCCTGCCAGGTCAGCGCCTGCGTCGGAAGCTCGGCCGGCGCGGTGATGTGCAGATCCGCAAGAGCGCCCAGCAGCCATGCGGCATCGAGCGATAGGTCAGGAACTTCGCCTGCCACCTGGGTGGGAAAGCTGCGGGCATCAAAGGTGCGAATCGGTCGGATCGCACTCTCACCGGCCGCCAGCGCGGTCCAAAATCGCTCGACGCCGCAGCCGTACGGCGAGACCACGCCCACACCGGTGATGACGGCGCGCCTCATCGTCCCACCTCGCGCCTGGGTCTGTGTTTTTCGCCATCTGGCTGACGGAGGATTGAGATCCCAAGGTCGCCATCCTGACCGACGCTGAGCACGAGCACGCGCCGCGCTTGCTGGCTCTCCAGCAGATCCAAGGCCACTGCCCAGCCCAGCGCTGGCGAGGCAGCCAGGCATTCGCCAAGTGCCGCACAAAGATCGACGGTCGTGATCGCGGACGTCTGGCCAAAGCGGGCCTGCACCGCCGCCAAAAGGCCCGGCAAGATCGCGGTGTGCGAAGTGGCGATGACGCAGGCGTCGCAGTCCGATTCGGAAGTCAGCGCGCGCCGCAAGTCGTCAAAAAGCGGGACTGACTGCGGGCCGGCTGCCAGCCCGGGGGCGCACATCGGCTGCGGAAACAGCGAGCAGCGATCGATCTGCGCCAAGGCCCGATCGGCGCGCAGGCTCAGGGCAAAGATCGCGGCCCCCTCACCGGGCAGGATCGTCGGCGCTCCGCGGCTCTGGCGTGCTAGCTCGTCCCAGGTCACAGGATGCACGGCGCTGTCAGCGGCTCCGGCCAGCGCGTAGGAACACTCCCCTTCGATCAGCGCCGACATCGCTTCGCCCAGCGCCAGCAGCGTGCCGCCGCCGCGCGAAAAGAACGCGGAATTGGGTCCGGCTGGGCCCTGCAGGATCGCGCTGTGGCAGAGCGTGAAGTTGTTCATCAGCG
>DAORCZ010001540.1:0-1690 GCA_035345735.1 Pseudomonadota bacterium
CGCTGGTGCTCAGTCAGGCTCTGCTCACCCAGCTACCCGTGCTGCTCAATGTCGCCGCCGCCGGTCTAATCCTGACACGAGCTGGCGACGATCCGCGGCCGCATGACCGCCGCGCTGAACCGCGCGATGCAACCGCTGGCCCGGGAGACGAGGCCGTCTCAGGTGGGGCCGATCTGTGGCTAGAGCAGGGGAGCGCGCTGCACATCGATGCAGCCCAGCTTGATGAGCTGAGGCAGGAGTTCGTCCAGCGCGTAGGCTTTGCAGCGCCACCGATCCAGCTACGGGCCGGCCAGACCCAGGACAGCTCCCCCCGCAACGTCACCCTGTGGCTGCGCGGGACGCGCCTGGCAAGCTGGCAAGCCGTCAGCGAAGGCGACGCGCGTCGGCAGATCTTGCATGCCCTCCTCGCCGCAGCCCCTGAGCTGCTGACGCTGGATACAGTGCAAGCCCACCTGACCGAGCTTCAGGCGCAGGCTCCCGCCCTGCTGCGCGAGACGCTGCCGAAGCGAATCGAGCTAGGTCGCCTGACTGCGGTGCTGCGACTGCTCTTGCGGCAGCGGGTCTGGCCGCTGGATCTGCGCGCTTTGCTGGAAGTCCTGGCGACGCTGTCCAAGCCCGAAGCAGATGTCGCAGGGCTCGCCGAGCAGCTACGCGGTCAGCTCGGCCGCGTGCTGCTAAAAGGCTATCTGCGTCCCGGGCTGTCCGACGCGCCGATGACCCCTCTGGCCGCTGGCGGAGCGCTGGGGGATGGCCTGCCGGCGCTGCTGATCTCGACGGATATCGAAGCCCTGCTGCGCGAGTCAGGCCGTCCTGATCGCAGCGGCCAGCTCGCCGTCGAGCCTGAGCTCGCGCGCGACATCGTGGGGGGCGTGCTCTCGGCCAAGCAGATGGCCCCCGACTCGGTACTGCTGTGCCACGCCGATGTGCGCCGCGAGTTCGAAGCCCTGCTCAGCGGCACGCCTGAGCTCCTGCCGGTGTTCGCCTACAGCGAGGTGCCGGCCCAGGTGCGGGTCATCGTCATGGGCCGGGTCGAGCCCGGCGGCGAGAGCGCCACTCCAGTCGTCGACAGCTCGGCCGTGCCCTGGCAGATGCGCACGCGCTCCTGACGTAGTGCGACACCGCGAGGCATCGCCTAAGCATCGCCTAAGCGTCGCCTAAATGCTGCGGGGAGCGCCTAACGTCCGCTCGCGACCAGCGCGGCGAAGGGATCGGCGCCCGGCTCAAGCTCCGCCAACGAAGCCGCCGCCGCGACGTCGGAAAGACGCAGCGTAAAGCCAGTCATGCGGTGCTCGGTAGCGACCCAGGCGCCGGTGGGCAGGGCCGTCCAGCCCTCCCAGGAAGACTCGATGCCCTTAATCGGAATGATCGACACCCACATCCGCCAGGCCCGCGGCCGCATGGTCTCATCGAGCAGCCACAGATACGCATCGCCCGGCGTCAGTCCCCCGCCGCCATAGGTGATCAAGAGCGCGCTCTTACCATCCGGCTGCGTCACCAGCTTGCGCTCGACGCCCTCGTCGAACAGCTTGGCCAGCGGGTTTAGCCAAAACGAGTCATTGATCCAGTGCGCGTAGGCCTTGGCCAAGAGTTTCTTTTCCGTCTCGCCACTCACCTGCTCGCCGCCGTTTTTCACGTACGCGAGGCCGTTCTTGCTGGTGATGTTCAGCAGCACCAGCTTGTCGCCCCCCCA
>DAORCZ010001541.1:0-1689 GCA_035345735.1 Pseudomonadota bacterium
CGGCGCGTAGTGGACTTGGTAGCCGACGCCGGGAAGCTGATTGAACTTGCCGTAGGTCTGCCAGCCGTTGATCAGCCATAGCTCCAGCTTCAAGCGGTCGGTGGGAAAGATCTGCAGCCGCGCGCCGTTGAAAAACCACGGCGTGTTGTCGGACGTAAACGACGCCTGATAGCCCCAGTTTTCAAACTGCGTGTACGAAAACAGCCCGACGTACGAAAAGAACAGCCCGACGTCGAGGTTGATGCCGTGCAGCCGGTCCCAGTGATAGCCGGCGTAGGCCTCGCTGAGATAGCGATACACGCTGAGCAGATCGAACTGCCCGCGATTCACCGTCAGATCATTTCGTGGCACCGCAGTCGAGCGCGTACCGAACTGCGTGAACAAGCGAGCCCGCACCGGGCCGATGTGGGCATCGCCGCCAAATCCCAAGAAGGCCAGGGTCAGCTCGTTGTGACGGGCGGTGGCCGTCGAACCCACCAGCGTGTTGTCGATCGGCTGGTTGAACGAAAAGGTGTAGTTCGAGTCGATATCGACCTGCGGCGTGAAGTACTTGCTGTCGAGCAAGTGACCGGTCTGGCGACTGCCGCCGTTGATCCACGTGAAGTCGCCCCAGGCAAACGGCTCGGTCGAAGTGGGTGTCGCCGGCGTCGGTTTCGGAGTGGGCTCGGGGAGACTCGTCGTCGTTGTCGGCATCGTCGGGGCGGATGGTGTCGCTCGCCCCGCGCGCAGATCGCGGACCTCGGCTTCTAGCTGCTGCAGGCGGGCTTCGAGGGAGCTTTCGGAAGCTGGGGCATTTGTCTTGTGCGTGGTGGCTGGGCCCGCGGGCTCTGGGGTCGCCGGGCTAGTGAGCGGGGGCTCTTGGGCCGAGGCCAGCGTGGGCAGCAGCCAGGTGATGAGGATTGCGAGCGAACCGAGTGAGGTCTTCATTCGGTGTCTACGAAGGCAAGATCTGTACCGCGCGCTTCACCTGTCGCCGTCGCCCCGCCGGGGCTTGCATTGTGCAAGATTCGCCGTCGTGCCCCCTTGCATCTTGCAACCCCAGCGCGGCCAGCCCCCCCGCTTTCGCCTGACCCTGCGGCCAAAACTCCTGCTGTCGCAGGTGCCGCTTTTGCTGGCCCTGCTGCTGCTGTCGATCCTCCATCACTTGAGCGTGTCGTCCATCGGTGGGGCGGCGCAAAATATCCTGCGCGAAAACTATCGCAGCGTGCTGTCGGCGCAGCGCATGGAGGACGCGCTTGAGCGGTTAGATTCAGCAGCGCTGTTCGTACTGGGCGGTCAGCGCGATCGCGGTCTGCAGCAGCGGGATGAAAATCAGCAGCGCTTTGAGCGCGAGCTGCGCGTTGCGGAAGGCAACATCACCGAGCCCGGCGAGCGCGAGGCAGTGTCGGCGCTGCGGCGACGCTGGCTGGACTATCAGCCGATCTTGGCGGACCTCTTCGCCTCGGTCCCGCTTGCGGACGCGCGGTCGCTGTACTTCGGGCGCGCCGAGCCCGCGTTTGCCGGGGTCAAGGCCGCCGCCGCCGCCCTGCTGACGCTGAATCAAGACGCCATGGTGCACAAGAGCGACCATGCCCGCCGCGTTGCCGAGCAGGTCTCGCAGATCGCGACCCTGTCTTCGCTGGCGGCGATCTCGCTGGGCGTCCTTTTGTCGCTGCTGCTCACCGCGCGCTTGCTGCGGCCGCTCTTCGA
>DAORCZ010001542.1:0-1687 GCA_035345735.1 Pseudomonadota bacterium
GCTCACGGAGGAGGAACGGAGCAATTTTGAAATATACAAGGACCGTGTGCTTGAGTATTGTGGATCACTTTGGAGTGATGTTCATCGGCGACTGGCCGGAAAAAATAGTCAACTTGGTTTATTCGGGGAACCATCTTTCCTGCAGCTCCTTGCCGACGTTTGTCCCGACCCGGCGCGGTTCTTAATAGCCAAAGCGGAGTTCCATTGCCTGAAACATGATGAGCATGAAGCCGCCGAGTCGATGCAGAGCGCTGGCTCGATGATTTTCGCTGCAGGAAGTACAGTAGATCAGTATGTTGATAAGCGTGGTATCTCACTGAGCGCTTGCGCAACCAAAGCCAGAACGTCTGGCCTCAAGAATCCTTTTGTCCGCTAAACCGACGGTTACGGGTTAGTGCTCCTGTCCGGGCGCCGTAAGGCCGAAACTCCAGCTGTGCCGCGGGCTCGAGGGGAGGGCACTCGGCGCCTACGGTGTAGCTCGTGAAAAGAGGGTCTGGCAGAACCGTCGCGAGGAAGCCCGACCGCAAGGCGGGAGGCGTGAGCGGCTGCCCCATGGCCTCGCGATGGGTGATGAGCGGCGCTCTGCAGGCGTGTCCGGCAGGCGATTTCCGGGAGGAGAGTGCGCCGGGTGGTTCGTCTCGGGAACAGGACGGACTGTGGCGGCTGGGGTGATCTAGATGTGCGCGCCGCGATTGCGGTATGACGGCGGCATGACGCGCATCGATTCGCTTGCAAGACTCCGTCGGCTGTTCGCTGGTCGTATGGGGATGGCGCTGCTGCTTTTTGTGGGACTTGTGGTGGGGTTTGGTATCGCCTGCTCGGTGCAGCGCGAGCGGCTGTCGGATGATGAGGGGCCCCAGCCGCCGGTGGTCGATATGCAGACGGCACCGACCGATGGGCCGGGCTGCGTGGGGCTGGGCTGCTTTGTCGCCAACTGTCCGGTGGGGCAGGACACGACGGTGGTCGGCAAGGTGACAGCCCCCAACGGCGTCGATCCGATTCGCGAGGCGCTGGTCTACGTGCCGTCGGGCGGCAACCCGGAAGAGTTTCCCCCCAAGGTGGCCTGCGAGACCTGCAACACGCCGATGGGCGGCACGCCGATTACTGCGGTGTCGACGGATGTCGATGGCTCGTTTTCGTTGCGACGGGTGCCGGTGACGACCGCGACGCCGATCGTGATTCAAAAGGGGCGCTGGCGAAAAGTGGTCTACCTAAACGTCGGACGCTGCGAGACGCAGGGCCTGACCGCGGCGCAGGGCCGGCTGCCCAAGGACCGCTTTGAAGGCAACCTGCCGAAGATGGCGCTGGCCACCGGGCAGTGGGACGCCATCGAGTGCGTGCTGCGTCGCATCGGCGTATCGGAGAGCGAGTTCGGCGCGCCGTCTTCCGCCGGCAGCGTGCACATCTACGACAACGATCAGAGCGGCACGGCCGTCGCCCCGGGCGGCGTCAACATCGGGGATCTGCTGCGCAACCTCAACCGCCTGCTCGACTACCACATCCTGTTTTTGAACTGCTCGAACGAGGGCTATGCCCGCGGGCTGCTTTCCGATCCGCTGGTCAAAAAGAACCTCGCCGAGTACGTCAAGGCCGGCGGCCGGATGTATGTGACCGACTGGTCATATAACTTCATCCAGCAGCTTCCCGAGTTCGCGCCGTTTATCTGCTTTAACGACGACAAGCCGTG
>DAORCZ010001543.1:0-1686 GCA_035345735.1 Pseudomonadota bacterium
TCGAGCGTGGTGACGAAGATGTAGAAGCGTCCGCCCCAGTGGGCAAAGGCCCAGGCGCGCACCGCGCCGGTCAGCGGATCGAGCGGCCACTGCAGAAGCTCGGTGGCGCTCGACTTGTCGAACTGGGCGATGAAGCTGGTGGTGCCGGGGAAGTAGGCGAAGAGCTCGCCCTTGCCGGTGCCGGTGAGCTCAGGTCCGTTGTCGGTGATCGGCAGCGGGCCATGCGCGGTGACGGTCAGCGTCTTTTTGTTGATGCTGCCGACGTTGCCCTTGCCGGGGGTGTTGTGCGAGCCGCCAGTGATGAAGAGCGTCTCTTTTTCGCTACCCGCTTCGTCGCTGACGAAGCCCATGCCGAAGGTCTCAAAGCCAGCCTGCCCGCGCATAAAGCCGCTGGGCTTGCAGCTTGCGTCTTTGGTGCTGACCCAGAAGATCTCGCCGCTGTTGTAGAGCACCCAGGCCTGCGCTTCGCGGTCGACCGACATCGAAAACGGCGTCGCCGTCCCGCCATCCCACGACGGGCCAGCCGGGCAGCTGAGGTTGCCGATCAGCTTGATGTCGTTCTTGCCATCGCGGGGATTGAAGCTCAGCAGCCGGAATTCCTGATCGACGAGATAGATCAGGTCGGCGTCGCGCCCGCAGCTATTGGCGCAGCTTCCACCGCGGCACATGCCGGGATCGCAGGTCTGGACGATCTCGCCCAGGTGGCCACCGGCATCGCAGCTTAAGATATCGTCACCGCGGCAGGTGGTCGGCAGGTGCGGCGAGCAGTCGACGCAGCCCAGACTGGGGTCACAGACTAGGCTGGCGGCGCAGGTCTGCTTCAGCCGATAGCGGCCACCGCGACACACCTGCAGCAGGTTGCCTGAGCAGCGCTGAACTCCGCGCTCACACTCAGGAGGAAGGCCGCTGCCGTCGTCTTCCTCGCCTTCCCCGTCGACGCCGACTAGGTCGCGGGGGGCGCCGCAGCCCGTGGTGATCGCTGCCATTCCCAAAAGGACACACAGGCCGCTGAGCCTCGCCAAGCCGAGAACCATCCGGGATGTCGCCGGGGTGCGCATGGGGACCTCCGTATTGCCGGCTTATATCACGGGGCTGCCCGGGGCCGACCGCGCCGTACTGCCTGCCTTGACCGGTGCGAAACAACCTATTTACGATGAGAGAGCATCGACACGCCCTGCGCTCTCGGCCGCCCTACTGCTTACGGGCCAGAGTGGCGAGGCGGTCGACGGCGGGGGAGCAGCGTGCCGGTAGGTAGCCGGCGTCGCAGACAGGCAGGGGCTTATGGCTGGACGGGGTCCAGGGAGGACTTTGCGATGAAGACCGCTCGACGCGTCATGCCTTGGATGATGTGGGCGCTGGCTTCGGTGACGGGGTGCAACTCGAACGAGCTAGGAGGCGGTCCTGGCGACAACGATCTCGCCGGACCGCAGCCGATCATCACCGAGTTTTTGGCCAAGAACCAAGCCGGTCTCACCGACGAAGATGGTCAGGCCGCAGACTGGATCGAGATCCACAATCCGCACACCGTCCCGCTGGACCTTGGCGGCTATCACCTCACCGACAGCAAGGCCAACCCCAAGCGCTGGACCTTCCCCGACGGCACCCAGCTTGCCCCCGGCGCTTACATGGTCGTCTTCGCCAGCGGCAAGAACCGCACCGTGGCCGGCAAGCCGCTGCACACCAACT
>DAORCZ010001544.1:0-1686 GCA_035345735.1 Pseudomonadota bacterium
GCTACCTGCTGATGCGCGAGGACAGCACGGTTGCGACGGTTCACAGCGAGGCGCTCGCCGGCGCTGCGAGCGGTTCGCGCAGCCGTCAGCTAGTGGTTGTTGAAGGCCCCGACAGCGGTCGGGCCGCGACACTAAAACCCGGCGGTGCCGAGACCCTGGTGGGCGGTGGCGCTGACTGTGATCTGGTGCTGCGCGACGAGCGCGTGTCGCGTAAACACATGGCCGTGCGAGAGGAAGCGGGTCGCTTTGTGGTCCGCGATCTCGGCAGCCGCAACGGCACCTGGTACGAAGGCTCGCGCGTGAGCGAGGTTACGGTCAGCGTCGGTGCGACCTTCAAGCTAGGTCGCAGCTTCGTGCGCATTCAGCCGCAGCCACAGCCGCTCGATGTCACGCCCAGCCAGTCGCGCCGCTTCGGCGACATGGTGGCGGAGAGCCTGAGCATGCGCGAGCTATTCGCCGTGCTGGAGCTTGCCGCCGCCTCGGATGTGACTGTGTTGCTCGAAGGCGAGACCGGCACCGGCAAGGAACTTGCGGCGCGCGCGCTCCACGAAAAGAGCGCCCGCAAGAGTGGCCCCTTCGTCGCCATCGACTGCGGCGCCCTACCCGAGACGCTGCTTGAGAGTGAGCTCTTTGGTCACGTCAAAGGCGCCTTCACCGGTGCGGCGCAGAGTCGCGCTGGGGCCTTCGCCCGCGCCCATGGCGGGACGATTTTTCTCGACGAGCTAGGCACGGTGCCGCTGTCGATGCAGGCTCGCCTGCTGCGTGTCTTGGAAGAACGAACCGTGCGGCCGGTCGGCGCCGATGTCGAAAAGCGCGTCGATGTCCGAGTGCTGGCCGCCTCGCCGATCGATCTGACGATGCGGGTGGCCGAGGGTAGCTTTCGCCCCGATCTGTTCTATCGCCTGTCGGTGGTGCGCGTCGTGCTGCCACCGCTGCGGGCCCGTCGCGAAGACATTCCGGCGCTCGTCACGGAGCTGATGCGACGCCGCGGCCTGGCAGCCGGCCGCGTTGCCGGTCCCAATCTGGACCGCCTGATGGCCCACTCGTTCCCGGGCAACCTGCGCGAGCTACGCAACCTCATCGATCGCGCCATCGCGCTGTCGCCGGGCGCCACATCCTTCGCTGATCTGCGCTTGCAAATCGCACCGCAAGCCGCGGCGGAAGAGGGCGTGGCGGTGCGCAGCGATCTGCCCTATGCCGAAGCCAAGGCGGCGGTGCTGCACACCTTTGAGCTGCGCTATCTGCGCGATCTCAAAGAACGCCATGGCGGCAACATCTCGGCCGCGGCCCGCGCGGCGGAGCTTGACCGCAAGCACCTGCGAACCCTCTTGCGCAAACACGGCTTGGTCTCGGGCAAAGAGGGCGGCGGGGACGATAGCGACGACGGGGCAGGCGCGAACTAGGCGGGCCTTGGGGGCTGCGCGAAGCGTTAGAGCACGCGCACCACGATGGCCGAGATGTTGTCGCGACCGCCAGCGTCATACGCCGCGCGAATCAGCGCTTCCGTGGTGTCTTTGAGCGCGGTCTTGCTCGATGAAGCGGCCCCACGCAGAAGCTCAGCCAGCCCCTCCTCGGGCAGAGGATCGCTAAGCCCATCGGAGCACAGAAGAAAGATATCGCCGCGCTCGATGTCGACGGTGCGCACATCGGGTTCCGCCCGCTCGGCCAGACCCAGGGCTCGCGTGA
>DAORCZ010001545.1:0-1685 GCA_035345735.1 Pseudomonadota bacterium
AGTGCCATCCTTTGTGGGGCACGCCCGGCTGGTCCCATCGATTTCCGCTCATGCCAGTTCACTCCATCTCAGAATCCCGGGTACTTCCGCCAGATCCGCTGGTTCAGCTCTTCGTTGTCGCTGTACTCGCCGATCGCCCAATCCTTGAAGGCGTAGAGGTCTTCCGCCAATTCGGTGATGACGTCGCGCAGCTCCAGCGGCTCCAGCCACTCGGCAGGGATCGCCTTCACGCCGTGCATCGCGCCCAGCAGGTTGCCGACGATCGCTCCGGTCGAGTCGGAATCGCCATCGTGGTTCACGGCCAGGATCACGCCATGTTTGAAATTGCGGGCGACCAGCGCGCAATAGATGGAGATCGCCAGGGCCTCCTCGGCGATCCAGCCCTGGCCCAGCCGGGCAATGGCTTCTTCATGGGGCAGACCGGAATCGGCCAACTCCTCGGCCATCTCTATTGCCCGCAGCGTCTCATCGTGGCCGGGCTCGGCTCGCAGGAGGCTTTTGGCGGCGGCCAGTGCATCGGGCAGCGAAGCGCCATCGGTCAGCGCCAGGATCAGCACCGCCAGCACACCACCGGTCAGGGCTCCGGTCGGGTGCCCATGGGTCAGCGCAGCCAACTCGGTACCCAGCCGGAAGGCGTCTTGGGGAGATTCGTACTGCCGCAGGCGCCAGGCGAACAGACCGACCGGCGCAACCCGCATGACGCCGCCGCAGCCCTTGCTGTCGTTGCGGGCCGGCTCCCCGAGGGAGTTCATCGCCCGCAGGGCCGATAGGCAGGTGTTGCCCGGTGCGCGACGGCTGTGCAGCTGACGCTGCTGAAACAGCCAGCCAGGCTCATCGGTGCCGAAGTCGATGTCGCATGTCGGGCGTTCGCCTTGGGTTTGCAGCCAGCGCAAATAGGCGTGCGCCGTTACCCCGGAATAGGTCGTGATGCCTTTGAAGCAGCCGCGCACCCAGCCTCGGATCAACCCCTCGGCGGTGAACAAGGTCATCTGCGTGTCGTCGGTGATCGTCCCCAGGCCACCATAAGCCGGTGCGTACTGGGTGATTCCCTTCGGGCCGAAGCGACGCAGAATCTCGGTCCGCTTCATGAACTCAACCGGTGCGCCCAGCGCATCGCCGACTGCACCACCCAGCAGGCAGCCCAGAAACCGCCCCTGGACCGTGCGCTTTTGTTGCCGCTTGCTGCGCCAGGCCGGTGGGGCCGGTGTCTCGAATTCTTCCGCCGCGCCCGCATCGGCAACAGGCTCCTCGTCCTCATTGCCGGACAAGGTGTAGTAGACGCCCAACTCTGCGACTGCGCGGGCGACGGGTCGGGCGACGAGGTCCAGCTGCTTGCGCCACTCGGGCACATCGGAGCCGTCCCAACTGATGCCCAGGCCTTTCTCCCAGTAGGACAGGTAGGCCTCGCCCCGGTCGGCGGCGTAGTAGTTGCCGTTGCCGGCGGAGCAGTCGAGCGCGTACTCCCAGTTGTTCTCGCGCATGCAGACACCGTGCTCAGGGTGAGGCACTTGCCCCAGCCCGATCAGGTATTCCGCGCTCTTGGCGTCCAACGGGCGAAACACGGCCACCCGCAAGCGTCCGTCGTCCCGGGCGGTGATGGCAGCGATCAGAGCATCGCCACGTTGGATGGTGACCAGTTTGCCGCCGAGGTCCACGGGCCCGACCTCGAGCCACCAGTGGTCACC
>DAORCZ010001546.1:0-1685 GCA_035345735.1 Pseudomonadota bacterium
GGATGTTGGGTAGATCCATCCGGCGCTTGCCAAGGACAATTTTTCCGGCATGCTTTCCCTCGCTAGTGAGCGGGTGCGACTTTTCCAGGGTTCACCCGTCCACGGCAGGGTCGTCGGCTCACACCGACGGCCTTTCTTATTTTGGGCTGATCACTTCTTGATTTCTTTGGTCGCGAAAGTAGACACAACAATTGTTGTTTTTTCAACAATAATTGCTTTCCCCTCTTTGCATCTGGTTCTCGGTCGTGCTGGGTGGTAGAAGCCGAGCGTGAGCAGTTCCTTTACCTGTACGTATGTCGGCGAGCGCTTGAGAGTTGTTCGTCTCAATCTGGGCCTGACCGTGGCAGAAGTTGCCAGACGGGCAGAGCTGACAGCCGAAGGCGTGCGCAGCATCGAAAAGGGCCGGGTCATGCCAGGACTGGAGACGATTGAACGAATCGCAGGTGCGCTCAGCATTGATCCGAGATGGCTGAGCTTTGGGCTCGGTCAACCTTCGCGGACCATCCTCCTCACCCCTGGCTATGAGCCGTTTCGTCTCTGGCACGAACTACAGTCGGTCCTCACCCAGACCAGTGGCTATTTGTCCGACGCTCTCAAATATTTGGATCACGCTGGCGCCGACCAGTGGTGTGAGCTGCTCAAGCACAGCCGATTTGCGACCGAGGCACTGCCGATGCCGATGGCGGATCTCGTCGCAACCTTGGACGACGAGCTGGAGGGGGCTCCGTTCGACCTTCTTGGTATCGGTGCGGGGACAGCGGTGCATGAACTGACACTGACCGCGCGTCTGTTGGGCCGTCGCCGCATAGTCCATGATGGCCGCGTCTTCCTGCTCGATGTCAGTCATCCGCTGTTAACGTTCGCCCTCAACTCTGCGGACTCGATTCTGCCCAAGCAGTACATCGTCCCGGTGATCGGCCTGATCGGGGATTTCAACGAGCTGGCGACGTACTGCCACCTGTTCCATCCCGATGGCCCTCCTCGTCGTCGAGTCCTGACCATGTTCGGATATACATTCAGCAATCTCGACAATGAGATCCGCTTCTTGCGCCGGAATTTGTCCTGGGTCGAGCGCGGCGACCTGCTGGTACTGGACTTACCAATGGCTGTTGAGCCGTCTTCCGATCCGGATCGAACAGACCCAGCTCTCACCAAGCAACGACCGATAGTCTATACTGAGCTACTCCACAAGTTTTTGACCGGGCCAATCCGCCGGCATCTTCAGTCCGTTTCTGACATCAAGCTGAATGTGCTGCGAGACAGCAACAGCTCCGTCGTACCCGGAAGCTACGCGATTGAGCATGTCGCATCGGTGAAAATGCAGGGTGGAGAAACGCGCCGTTATTCGATCGGCTACTCTCGGCGCTACCAAGCCGATGGACTCTGCAAAGCGATGCAGCAAGAAGGCTGGCGCGCGGTGGGGCTGTTTCCCTACGGTCCTGGTTTCATGCTCTGTGCCTTTCGGCGAGAGACGGCCTCTCTCAACGGGAGCGAGCGTCCGGTTCACAAACGGGAACGAGACACGAAGCATGAGCGACCCACTGCAAAGCGAGCCATGAGGTGAACATCGATGCGTCGATTTATCGTACCGCTTGCCCTGTTTGGATTCTCATCGTTTGCGCAAGCGCAAGACCTCTCCCCGCTCCAGCGGCCATCGCGACCGATGCGGGAGGCGGCGCAGACGC
>DAORCZ010001547.1:0-1682 GCA_035345735.1 Pseudomonadota bacterium
AATTCCCCCTTCGACTCATGCTGCGCACCAAGGCGGTGCTTGCAGACCCTCCTGTTTCATCAGCCGTCCGACGCGCTTCGAGCGGGTCCTTGCGCCCTCTGAACGCAGCGCGGCTTGCACGTCCAGACTGAACCGCCTTCGGGTTCTTGCGGTCATCGTCTCCTCCTGCGTCCTCGGATTCGCGATGTCCACTAAGAGCGCCTAACAAAACCGTCGAGAGGAGCCCGAGCGGCAAGGAGGAAGGAGTGAGCGGCCTCCCGGCCGTGACCGACGACCGACGCGGCCGATGGGGTCCGCAACAGGTTTGGTTAGGCGCTCTAAGCCGGAGCAAGTCCACTATCGACATCACCCGCCCAGTAGACGCTCCGTTGCCCACCGGTCGGGCTGGCGTCAGAAGCGCAGCCGGTTCATCTCTTCGGCGATGAAGTCGGGGGCCAGGTGGGCGTAGATCAGCGTGACCTTGACGTCGCTGTGACCGAGGATTTTCTGCAGCGTCAGGATGTTGCCGCCGGCCATGATGAAGTGGCTGGCGAAGGTGTGGCGCAGCGCGTGCCAGGGATGCGCCGGGACGCGGCAGCCGGCGGCGCGTAGCAAGCCAGGCAGCCCAAACACGCTGCTGGTGTCGCGCTGCATGCCCCAGGAGCCGTCGCGCAGACGGGCTGGGAAGACGAGCTCCTCTTGCGTCTTGGGACAGCGCTCGTGCCAATCGGCCAGCACGGGGACGAGCACATCGGGTAGGCGCAGGTGGCGGGGCTTTCCGCTCTTGGGGCTGGTGCGGTAGCTGCGAGCGACGGTCAGGCGACGAGACTGGAGGTCGAGGTCGCGCCAGCGCAGGCCGCAGAGCTCGCCCTTGCGTAAGCCGGTGTAGAGGGCGGTGGCGATCATCGGGTGGGCGTTTCCGGCGTGCTCGCGCGTGTGCGCCAGCAGTGCGCTCACTTCGGCGCGGCTTAGGAAGTCCAGAGACGGCTCGCTCTCGGGACGCTCGACTCCCTTGCATGGATTGGTTGCGAGCAGCCCGGCCCGCACCGCCCACGACAGCGCGGACGACAGATACGCCAGCGTCGCACGCACCGAGCCGGCCGAGAGTGTCTCGCTCAGTGCATCGCGCAGCGCGCCGATCTCGCTGGTCGTCAGCGTGTCGGCCCGCTTGTGGCCAAGCATTGGCAAGACGCGTCGTAGCGCCGCCCCGGCAAAGGCGCGATAGCGCGTGAGGTCTTTGATGCGGGGCCGCTTGTACTCGCCCAGGAAGCGCTCGATGAGCACCGCCAGAGTCGGGCTGGGCTGCGGCTTCTCGGCGATCCCGGCTTCACCGCGGGCGATGCGCGCCTCGATCTGCACAAGCATGCGGCGAGCCTCCGCTGCGCTTGGCTGCTTGCTGGCGATTTGCTTGCGCCGGCCGGCTTCGTAGTAGCGAAGATAGAAGCCTAGAAACTTGCCGTTCTTGGTCCTGCGTATGACCTCACCCACGAGAACCCCCCGCTGGATCATAGCCGGAAGCGGTGGTCCTCAGGTGGTCCCATTTCTGCTTGGAGGTGCCCGAGGGGGCGCGGCCTGGCGGCCTAAACGGCAAATTGCGCAGCGATGGAAAGCTGCGAAATGATGAGGTTTTGGTCGGCGGGGGTTCTGCAGTAGATGTGCAGGCGCAGTGTGTTGCTGGTGCCGGCTTGGCAGAGGAGGACGTT
>DAORCZ010001548.1:0-1679 GCA_035345735.1 Pseudomonadota bacterium
GGTGCCCTCGCCGGAGCCTCCCGGCGGAGCCTGGGGCGGAGTGGTCGCATTTCCAGAGCGACCCTGCCGTTGGCGTAGAACCGAATCAAGAACGTTGCCACGAGGTGATTGCCGGCCGAGCTGTGCGAGCGGGGCCGAGAATGGGCGCCCGAGCCTGCGGGACGACCCGGCGACCGACGGGGCGGCTCGCCGGCCTCCGCCCTCCCTTGGGGACCAGATGTGGATGAATGGGGAGTGGACGCATCGCCGAGGCTCCCGCCGTCCGCCCCCGCGGTGGCCGGGCGCAGGAACGCAGCTACATCCGACTCGTGTAGCTGCAGCGCCTGCACGGCCAGCAACCCCAGGCAAAGGTGCGGACTGGGCCGGAGCGAGGCCATCTCGAGCGCCCGGATGACCTGGCTGGTTACGCTGACCTGGCCCGCCAGCTGGGCACGGGAAAGGCGGGCCAGCCCGCGCTGCTGGCGCAACCGCAGCGCGAACCGGATCAGCGGACTGGACTCCAGCGCGGGCTCAGGCAGATCCAGGTTGCGACACAGGGCCGCGGCGACCTCGCGCGGGACTGGATAGCCGCGCTCCAAATCTTGGATCTCCTGGAGGGACACGCCGACCTGCTCCGCCAGGGCGAGCCGGCTCATCTTGCGCTGGGTTCGCGCGGCCAAGACGGCAGCAGCGAACCGCTGCGACTCGGTTTCACAGCGAGGAAGCGAGTCGGGTTCAGGGGATGGCATGCGGCACCGAGGCGTACGGGGCAGGACCGCTCACCGCGCCGAGGAGCGTGCGCTCGGGTCTCCTCAGGAGGGCAGATGCATCCGGCATGGGCGACTGCTTATCCCGCGTCTCCCGCCGACGCCGCCGCCCGAGAACCGCCCTTGCGCTCGCCGTCCGTCTTGCGATACAGGCACAGCGCCTGATCACCGGCGTAGCGGAGAGTCTGAACTTCTTTCCAGCCCAGGCCGCGCAGGCACTGCGCGAGCTGGCTCAGATCGTAACGTCCCACCCGAAACAGGGAGAACCGCCGGTCGGCCCGCTGGCTGGACTTCACCGTCGCCACCCCATGCAGCGCATAGCTTCCGGGCACCGGACGGTGCGTCTCCAGCTCCCAGTGGAACTCGACCCCTTCGATCTGCGGGCAATGCCGCCACAGCGGCCCTTGCAGCCAGGCCGCGTAGGCAGCGGGGACGCCGCCGCGCCAGAGCGGATCGCTGCGTCGGAGTGCGACCGGATCGGAACCAGGCGCCGACACCCGCGGGACATCCAGCAAGAGCAGATCGCCGGCCTGGCAGTCGAGCAGACTCTGTTGCAGAAACCGCGGCTCATGGTCCAGATGAGCCAGGGTGCTGCCCAGCAGCGTGACCAACCGACACGGCCGCCGAGCCGTCGACCGATGCAGGGCCTGATACAAGGGCAGATGGTGGAAGTTTCCCTGAAGACCCCAAACCTGCACGGCAGGCTGCGCCCCGAGCCGCTCGACTGCGTGGCGGTAGGCGCACGCCAGCAGCGGCTGGCTGATGTCCAGCAGGCACAGCTCCACCTGCGGCGCGCCGGTGCTAAGCAGATGGTCCACCAACTGCGTCTCGGAAACACCATCCCCTGAGCCAAGAGCCAGCACCTGGAGCCGGGCGGAGCGGCACGCATCGACCCCATGCTGGGCCATCTCGCGCAGCGGCAAGCGGCTCCGC
>DAORCZ010001549.1:0-1676 GCA_035345735.1 Pseudomonadota bacterium
TTGCAATCGACGGGCGAAATTCCGACGACGCCACCTGGCTCGCCGATGATGCTCTCGCGATCGCCGACCACCGTCATCTGGTAGTCACCGCTCAGCGGACGACTGATCACCACGTCCAGGTTGAAGTCCGCGTACCAGCCAGCTACCAGCTTCTGGATCTTGAGAATGCTGCTCAGCCGCTTGCTCTCGTCGTCCTCGGCCGCGTAGCGCGCGACTTCGATGGGGTCCTGCTTGTCCAGCTCGCGCAGTCCTTCGTTTTCCAGCGAGGTGTCGCCGGGACGGACATCGACACCGTCGAAGTTGGCGAATAGGACGTGCCGGCCATTGAAGCCCAGCCGGCCAACACTGTCGTCGGCCGCACGACGGCACGAGGGCAACACCACCATATCGCCTTCAATCACGTTGAGCGGGACCACGCCCATCGCGCAGCGCTCAATGGCGCGGTCCCGCTGTGCCCGCTGCTGTTCTAGCGCCTGGTCCGCTTGCTCCTCGCTGCTCGGCGAACAGCCAGTGGATAAGAGCAGCAAGGAAAACCCGGCAAAGCCAGCCAAGTGCCTGGCCCGCTTCCTCGTGTTTGCAGCGTAGGCGGAGTCGGTCAGTGTGGGAGGACGTAGGCGACGCGGCATGCGCGGAGTATATCCAGCGGCCGCAGCACGGGAAGCACTTTGTTCGCCGCGCTTCAGCCGAGGCTGCGTCGGAGCGTCTCCATAAACAGGTTGCAGGTGGCGTGAAACAGAGTCCCCGCCAACACCGACCCCGTCGCCTGACGCAAAAGGCCAAACAGCAGGCCAGGAAAAAACACAGCCAGCGCGGCCGGATCAAAGGTGACCAGATAGTGACCCAGCGCGAACAGCAGCGCCGTTAGCAACAGGGCCCGCAGGGGAGACAGCGCCTCTTGCAGTCGCCCCTGAACAAAGCCCCGAAAAAAGAATTCCTCCGGGAGGGCGACGACCAAAAGCTGTGAGAGCGCCGCCATGAGGAACTCGGGGGGAAGGCGCACGGCGGCGGGAAGCCGGGGCGGACAGTGCCCAAGTAGCGCCGCGCCCAGCCAGTGCCGCGCTCCCACAGCAAGCGGCAAGCAATAGCGCGTCACGTACAGCCAGTAGCCAAGCCCGAACAGCGGCAGGATCAGCACCACCCCTAGGGCATAAGCAAGCAGGCCGCGCGACAGCGGCGTCGCTCGCAGGCCGTAGTGCTCCAGATCACGCCCCCTGCGCCACAGCACGAAGGCCGGCAGGTACAGAAAGAGCACGGCAGCGATGACCGCCAGGTTTCGCTCGATGAGCGGCACACCGCGCAGTCGGTACAGCAGTGAGACCGCCGCCGTTACCGCGACAAATCCCAGCAGGCTGTCGCGTATCGGTCGGTCCGCAGCATTCGCCCCTGCCCCGCCCGGTTTTTCGGAGGGATCTGCAGCGGCTGGGAAAGAAGTCTTGACAGGTGAGGTCATCCTGAGCCTAACTACCCGAACTGGCGCGCGCGACAGAACTGTAGCAAGACTGGAACGCAGGTCAGGAACGAAAGCACGAAACATCGAACGCGAGGGTGGCGGAACTGGTAGACGCACTAGCTTGAGGTGCTAGCGGGAGCAATCTCATGGGGGTTCGAGTCCCCCCCTTCGCACTCCCCAGTTGGTTGACCGCAAAAGGCTGCATCCCTGATGGATGCGGCCTTTT
>DAORCZ010001550.1:0-1675 GCA_035345735.1 Pseudomonadota bacterium
CGTTTACGCCGCAGACTCGCTTTCGCGCCTGCTCGATCACCAAGCAGCTGGTGGCGCTGCTCCTCTTGCAGCTTGCTGCAGAGGGCGCACTTTCGCTGGATGACTCGCCAGACCGCTACCTGCCGCAGCTCCGCTCGGCTGGCTTTGATCCTCGGCTGACCCTCTGGCAGCTGGCGCAGATGCGCTCTGGCTTGCCGGACTACTGGTGCGTCGCGATGCTGACCGGCGCCCAGCCCGAGACGCCCTTTCCCGCCGCGGCTGGCGCTGCGCTGATCCAGCGCCTGGCCTTGCCGATGTTTCCCCCCGGGGCCGGTACCCGCTACAGCAATGGCAACTTTCGCATCCTGCAGTGGGTCCTTGAAGCGGTCAGCGGGCAGTCCCTCGCCGATCTCTTGCAGGCGCGGATCTTTGCGCCCCTTGGCATGACGGATAGCTGCCTGGGCGAAGACACGGCGCAGCCACTTCCCGACGGCACGCGCGGCTATCGCGCCCTTGGTCCGGCCTGGGAGGAGGAGCACACCGCCATTGTCTGGTCGGGAGATGCCGGCCTGCTGACCACGCTCGCCGATCTTTTGCGCTGGGAAGCCGCCATGCTGGGCATCGGCGATGTGCGGCTGGCGCAGTCGGATCAGCTCGCCCTGGCGCGGCCTCGTCCCGATGGCAGCCGCGCCAGCTACGCCTTCGGGGTCAACGCCTGGCAGAGCGGATCGCGACGCATGCAGTGGCACAGCGGTGCGTTGCGCGGCTTTCGCATGATGCATCTGCGCTTTCCGGATGACGGCGCCGCAGTCGTCATCCTCCTCAACCGAACCGAAAATCCCATGCCGCACGCGCTGGCCTTCGCGCAGCTCTTGGGCCTGGAGCCCGCTTGGGATCGACCCGCACCCGGCGTCGCTGCCGGACCGGATTTTCCGACGGGGGCCTTCTTCTGCGCGACGCTTGATCTGGTCGCCGAACTGGCCGGCAGCGCGGCAGCGCCAACGCTGAATTTGGGGATGGATGCGCAGCCGCTGCGCTGGACCGGCGAACGCGAGCTTGTCTCAGCCGATGGCTTCACCCAGGTGCAAGTCGTCGCCGAGGGTCTGCAGATTCAGTCGCGCAGCCTGGGTTTTGCGGCCCACTTTGCCGCCCTTCCCGCCGGCGATGCCCGGCCCGCCCTTGCCGGCCGACGCTTTATCAGCTCGCTCCTTGAGTCCGTGGTCGAGTTCGCTGCCGATGGCTGCACGCTGTGCTTCAGTGGTCCGCACGGTCGCTCGCTGACCTATGCGCTGCGCTCGCTCGGCGGGGGACTTCTGGCCTTTGACTGCCCGCGTGCACTCGACGAACCCCCGCCCGGTCGCTTTCACCTGCGCATCGTTGACGACGGTCTGCGCTTCGGCTGTCTCTTGGCCAGCGGTCCCGCCCTGCACTTTGTCGCAGAAAAACCGGTGCAGCCGTAATCGCTGCCCGAAGGACCCAAGAGCGCTAAGACAGCGCGCTTTCGAGACCCAAGATCAGCTCGGTCGGTGCGGCTTGCAGGTGGAGGGGCAGGCGGCCCGCCGCGTCGCACTGGGTCAGCAGGCGCTGGGCGTGGGCTTGGGCCGAGCGGGCGAGCGGCGCCAGCCCAGTCAGCGGGGTCAAGACCTCGATCAGGCTGCGCAGCGTGACGGCATCGGCGCGGGCCTGATCCAAAAAA
>DAORCZ010001551.1:0-1675 GCA_035345735.1 Pseudomonadota bacterium
CGACGGTGCCGCTGACCCTGGAGGGCTGCTGCGTGCCGAAGAGTGCGCTCCTCGGTCGGCTGGGCGATGGCTTCAAGCTGGCGATGGCGGCACTCGACGGCGGGCGCATCGGCATCGCGGCTCAGGCCGTTGGCGTCGCGCGTGCGGCCTTCACCGCCGCCAAAACCTACGCCCAGGAGCGGCGCCAGTTTGGCCAGCCGATCGCGCAGTTCCAGGCCATCCAGAACATGCTCGCCGACTCGGCCACGCAGCTGGAAGCGGCGCGCCTGCTGACGCTGCGTGCGGCGTATCTAAAGCAGCAGGGCCTGCCGTTTTCACCGCGCGCCGCGATGGCCAAGCTGTACGCCAGCGAGATGGCTGGGCGAGTCTGTGATATGGCTCTGCAGGTGCACGGTGGCTACGGCTACACTCAAGAGTTTCCCGTCGAGAGATATCTACGCGATGCGCGCGTACAGCGCATCTATGAAGGCACGAGCGAGATCCAGCGCATGGTGATTGCCCGCTCGCTGCTCAAGGAGTTCGTCGACCATGTCTGAGAAGCCCCTTCCAGAAAAGGCTGGCGGCACGAGCCGCGCAAAAGCCGGCGCGTCGAAGCTGCGCATCCTCATCGCCAAGCCGGGACTGGATGGTCACGATCGCGGTGCCAAGGTCGTGGCCCGCGCGCTGTCCGATGCTGGCTACGAAGTGATCTACACCGGCCTGCACCAGACTCCCGAGATGATCGCCGCTACCGCCGTACAGGAAGCTGTCGACGCGGTTGGGCTTTCGATCATGTCGGGCGCGCACATGACGCTGTTCCCGGCTGTCATGGCCGAGCTGACCAAGCGCGATGCCGGCGACGTCATCATTTTTGGTGGCGGCATCATTCCCGAAGACGACGAAAAAGAACTGCGTGAGCGCGGAGTGAAAGCCATCTTCAAGCCCGGTGCATCGACGCACGAGATCGTTGATTTCATCGAGACGGTGGTGCGTCCGCACGCCGAAGCCAGCCGTCTCTCTTAGCGGCTCCTGTCTCACCCAGTCCACTGTCCCGCGGGGGACCACGACCCACGCGATTGCCCGAAGCAAAGGCCTGTCATGCTCGACTTTGAACTCTCCGAAGACTTGCGCGTGTTGCAAAAGACCGTGCGCGAATTTGCCGCCGCGGAAGTGGCGCCGCACTGCCATCGCTGGAATGAAGAAGAGCGCTTCCCACACGAGCTCATTCCCAAGCTAGGCGCGCTCGGTCTGCTCGGCATGGCCATCCCTGAGACCTACGGCGGGGCGGAGCTATCGCTGCAGGCCATTGCGCTGGTGGTCGAGGAGCTGGCCGCGGTTGATGGCAGCGTGGCGATCACGGTCGCTTCGCACAACGGGCTCGCTTCCGGGCACATTCTGCTCGCCGGCTCAGAAGAGCAGAAGCGCAAGTACCTGCCCGATCTGGCGAGCGGCAAGAACCTCGGTGCCTGGGGGTTGACCGAGCCAGGCTCGGGGTCTGATGCCGCCGGGGCTCGCACCCGTGCGACGCGCCTGCCCGACGGCAGCTGGAGCATCACTGGCACCAAGACCTTCATCACGCAGGGCTCGGTCGGCGGCACCTTTGTCATCCTGGCGGTCACCACGCCGGAAAAGAAACAGCACGGCATCACCGCGTTTATCGTCGAGCGCGGTACCCCCGGCTTCCGGGCGGGCCGGG
>DAORCZ010001552.1:0-1671 GCA_035345735.1 Pseudomonadota bacterium
GAAGCCGATCAGAAGCGCGGCACTGGACTTACAGTCCCGGCTCGCCGGGCCGTGCTCGCAGAAGGCGGCGCTGTAGGTGGGCTGCGTGAATACGTGGAAGCTGTCAAAGCGCGCTCGCAGCTCCAGACCAGCCTCCAGCCGTGATGCCAGGCGGCCGGGGGCGAACTGGCCCGACACCGATAGGCCATAGTGGAGCCTCCAGAGTAGACGGCCGGAGAGCGCGGCACCGACTTCATAGCGGCGGGCCATGGGCTGGCCCTGCTCATCGGGGGCGGCGAATGGCCCATCGGGCATGGTCAATGTCGCGAACAGGATGCCGTGCGAGCCGATCCCGAATGGCGGGGTAAACGCGCCCTTGGCAAACAAGAGCGGAGGCAGCGGCAGCGGCTCGGTACCGAGCGGGCCAAGCAGGATCGTAAAGTGGGTACCGACCTCGCCCCATCCGCCAAGCGTCAGGCTGACGGCCGGGGTAAGCAGCCCGCCCGGCATGGAGCGATCCGGCAGGATCAGCGTCGATCCTGTGAGGCGCACATGCGCTCCCCAGCTTCCCAGGTCAGTGCACACCACGCTGCCGGCGCAATGAGCACCAAGGGGCGCGCGAGGTAGCGCCTCCACCAACTCGCGTACGGACGCTGCGAGCGTCGATTTCTCGGCCGGTACAGTAGGGGCAGGCTGCGCTGCGACCGGCGCAGGGAAGATGAGCAGCAACGCATGCAGCACCGCCGGCAGCACGCACAACCTCACGAAGTTGATCATGCCGCTGCTCAGCAGCTTCGCTTTCTCGTTCTCGCTCGGTGAAGTCATTGTGCGACGCATCGTCTGCTCCTCGGCATGGGGCTCGAAGGAATGGCCATGACAGGTGCAGGCAAGTCGCATGCCATCGTATTTCGCGGCCAAGCGCTAATTAGCCCTGAGTACGTCTGCCCCGCATTGGTCTGGCGAGTACCGCGCACGTCGGCATGGACGTTGCTATCTGAGCCTTGGGCCACTCGGCTCAACGCGAGCACGTCGATGCCCTGGACCCTCGATGAGCGTCACAGCCTCTGCCGCCACCACTTCCTTTTGCAGCCCGAGATAATCCGTCAGCGCACTGGCTGCGCCACGACTACAAACAGCCACAAGTCTGGCCAAGGCAGCCGCTATGTCACATGCGGCGACCGGTCCGCATCGTCACGGGTACGACAGGGCCGGACTGTGATCTACCGGAAAATGTCCGCGCTGCCAGTTCCGAATGACACTTCATTTCCTCTCTGTAGTCCTGCCCCTAGCGCGCTGTTCCTGCCGAGAGTAGTTGCGGGCTGCATCCGCAGCTCGCCCGCGAAGTGCGCCGTGAGTGAGTCCACCGCGGGCGGAATGCACGCCGGCCACATCCGCATCGCATGCGACGAGTGCGCGATTTCCGCGCGCATCGCACGCGAGCGGTACGCGCCCCGCCCGCCGGATCAACTCATGGCCCGAGCGTTAAAGAAGAGGCCATCAGCGCTGACACGACGGGATAGTCCAGGGTCAGGTATGCCTGCCGGCCGCAAATGGACCATGCGCATACGATGCGCGCACCACGCGCGGGCCGATCGCGGAGCAAGCGCGCCCGAGGCGCGTTCCAGCCGCGCTCCAGGCGCGTTCCAGCGGCGCGCCAGGCGCGTTCCAGCGGCGCTCTTGGCGTGCTCCCGG
>DAORCZ010001553.1:0-1670 GCA_035345735.1 Pseudomonadota bacterium
CGAGCAAGCCGCGGGTGTGCTGTACGTCCTGACGATCAAGGCGCCGAAGTGACCACCATGATCCGCCTACGTCTAGCCACTGAAGCTGGCTTCCAAGAAATCACCCCGCACTCGTTGACGCACTGTGCAGGTTGTTCGCAGGAATACTACCTTGACGGGCCAGCCGATCCTGACCCGCACTTCTGCTGCGAGGTGTACGACAAGCGCACAGACCGCAAGAGATTGCCTGAGTGCATCCAGGCAACCGACCCGGTCATCGTCGAGCGGATGCGCTTGGCTGCGCGGCATTCAGCTTACGGTCGCGCTGTCGTCGTGTCCTTTCCGCTCGATCGGCGCCCGCTGTCTGAGGTAGACGTTTCCCTACCCATCGTGCATCGCACGTTGCGCTTTGAGAAAACGGTATGCGAGTGCAACTACCACGGCGAGTTTTGGGTGGTGCTTTTGCCAGGCGAGAAACCATTCTGCCCGCTTTGCCTTGCAGATTGGTTGGAAGCGATGCGACGCACGCTATACCACATCTGCTATTACGCCGTTGCTCATCTGCATCGGCAGCGGATGGACGCGGAGCGCGCAATTCCGGCCTGGCAACTCCTGGCCCAGGAGTGCTGGTACTTGCTCGGCCCAAATCCCTCGTGGAATCCACAGAAATAACCAGAGAACCAAACATGAAGCGCATCCTACACACAGACCCGCCCATTCCGAACACCATCGACCGAGACGCGAAGCGCGCTCTCAAAGAGCGCTCGATCGTGAGCCACGAGCACGTCGTCTTCGACCTGCATGACGAGAGCTGGACGCGCGACGGTCGCGAAGACAGCCCGGTGAGCGCCACGCTCGTCGGAAGCATAATCTTGTCGCACGACACGGACAACCGCAGCGACGAGGCCCCTGACGCGCACTTCGAGGGCTCGACCCGCACCGACGATGGGAAGCGGGCCAAGGTGAAGATCAAGGGCAACCCGGTGATCTGGGGCAGCCTGTCCTCTGTGCAGCTCACGATCCTCGGGACGAACGAGGCCCCGGTGCTGGTTATGAGCGCGTCGGGCCGGCAGACGGCCAAGGCGAGCGAGTGGCTGCAGGGCTTCCTGCGGCGGTGCCGTGCTGCCCTGTGCGCGGCCCACGCGAGGCTGACCACTGCTCGCGACGAGGCCAAGGCCAACCTTGACGCACTGAAGCGCCGCTCCGACGTCGAGCCCGAGCGGCTGACCGAAGCCCAGCGAGCCTTCGCGTACTTCGATGGGAAGGACGTACTATCCTTGGCCATCCTCGCGGCCCGAGCCGAGATGCAGGCCGAGCGCGACCCGGTGACGGCGGACCTGCTCAGTGAGCACTTCGACGTGATTTTCGAGGGCAGCAAGGCCAGCAAGCTCGGTAAGCCCTTGGTCGGGCTGACGTACTCCGCGGCGGTGTGGCTCTCGGTCAAGTACGGGTCGGACATGCCCAGCGACCGGCATAGCTTGGAGAAGGCAAAGCTGGCTAACTTTCAGGTGCCGTCTCTTCCATCGGTCGAAGCGGAGTCTATCCGCAGGCTTGTGCGCGACTACGTGCTGAACGGCGGGCTGACCGAGGAGCGGGCGCTGGACAAGGTGCGCCAGTTCGCCCGCCCACTCATGGCGGTGGGCGTCCCGCAGCCCGCGTCGGCGGAGTACGTCCAGAAGCTGTACCGACTC
>DAORCZ010001554.1:0-1668 GCA_035345735.1 Pseudomonadota bacterium
GCCAGCGTGCGGAACTCTTGCGCCAGGGCCAGTCGCGCCCACATGGCATTCGTCGAGCTCTTGGGCGGGCCGACCGAGACGCGCACGCTGCCGGCGGTCTGCAGACGCAGCGACTGCAGCTTAGCGGCAACGGTGTGCTCAAACAGCGACTGCGCCAGCCCGGCCTGCGTGGCATCGCTCTCCCCTGCGACCCCCTCCAGGCTCAGCACCATGGTGGCGGCATCGCCTAGCGAGGCACTGCGGCCGCTCGATCGCTCATCGAGATCGGCCTCGACGGGGACCAGCTTCAGGGCAACCTGCTGTCCGGTCAGGCGATCGTAGGCGCGGTAGACCGAGCCCATCCCGCCCTGACCCAAGAGCCCCTCGACGCGATAACGCTCGCCGAGGGCCAGCGGCTGCACCTGGCTCATCTTAGGGATCGTAGAGCAGGATCGTGCCGCCGTCGCCGACGATCCAGGCTTCGTGGGCGCTCACCGGCCAGGCTTCGCGCAGGAAGTTGCCGGTGCCGCTCTTGAGCGCCTTCCAGACCTTGCCATCCCAGCGCAACACCGTGCCGCTGGCACCGGTGATCCAGACGTCGTCTTTGCTGCGACCCCAAACGGTGGTCAGGTTGGCGGTGGTGCCCGACGGCACCGGCTTCCAGGCCGCGCCATCGAAGTGGAAGATGACGCCGCTCGTCGCAATCGTCCAGGCATCGTCAGCGGCGCTGCCCCAGATGCCGGACAGCGTGCCCGAGACCAGAGGTGGGCTCTGGCTCCACGCGCTGCCGTTGTAGTGCGCCTGGGCGCCGCTGCTGCCGACGACCCACACGTCCTTGCTGCTGCTGCCCCAGACCCCCAGAAGAAGGTCGCGCACCGGCTGCGGGTTGAGCGCCGTCCACTGGCTGCCGTCGTAGTGCGTGATGCTGCTGGTGCCGACTGCCCAGATATCGCTGGCGCTGCTGCCCCACATCGCGAGGAGCGAGACATTGACCCCGGTGGTCGCCGACGCAAAGCCGCTCCCCGTGTAGTGCAGCATCGTGCCGCCGGTGCCCGCGACCCAGAAGTCGCTGTCGCTGGTGCCCCAGATCGTCAGCAGGTCGTTGTCGATCCCCGTGCTGACTGGTCGCCACGCCCCGTCGAAGCGCAGCACCGTGCCGGCATTGCCGACCGCCCAAGCCTGGCCCGGCCCAGCGGCGTAGACATCGTTGATGTTGGCGCGCACATCCGCCGTCTGCGCCGTCCAGCTACTCGCCGAGCGCGTGAGGACCGCGCTGCCCGCCCCTACCGCCTGAAGTGGCGCCCCGCTGGCGCCGTAGATGTCGAAGATCGCGCCCTTGGTGCCAGTGGGCTCGACGACAAAGGCCGTGCCATTCCAGCGCAGCACGGTGCCGCCTTCGCCGCCCACAAAGACCTCTGAGCCGGTGCTGTAGACGGCGTGGAAGGGCACCACGACCGGGGCGGTGACCAGCGACCAGGCCGTGCCGCTTGAGCGCAGCACCACACCCTGCACCCCAACCGTCCAGATGTCCGTCGCCGAGCTGGCAAAGACGGCCGACAAGCCCGTCGTGTAGCCGGTGGGGAAAGCCGTCCAGCCGGTGCCGGTGCGATGGAAGGTCTGACCCCCTTCGCCGACCGCCCAGATGTCGTTGTTGTCGACGCCGTGCACGTCGTTTAGCTGCACTGGCAT
>DAORCZ010001555.1:0-1667 GCA_035345735.1 Pseudomonadota bacterium
GATGCTGCTGCAGTTCGTCGCGCTGATCGTCCTGCGCGTCCGCGAGCCGAGCCTGCCGCGGCCCTTCCGCATTCCCGGTGGCGTGCTGGGTCTTTTGGGCCTGGCAGCGCTGCCGATGGGGCTGCTGACCTTGGCGCTGTGGTTTGGGCGCGCGGGTGGCACGCAGGGCATGTGGGGCCTGGGCGCGATGCAGACGGGCCTAGCGATCGCGGCAGTGGGCCCCGTGCTCTACGCCGTCCAGCGACTGTGGCGCTTCTTGTCGGTGGCCGGCAACCTGTCGCGCTCGTCGATCGCCGGGCTCAGTGATGAGCTGGGTGAGCTTCCGCCGCCCCAGAACCTGCACCACCATGCGGCGACGGCAGCCACGGCAGCAGCGGTGTCCTCATCGGTCATCGCCGGCTTGCACTAGCCGCCCCCGGCCGGGTCGCGCACGCGGCAGCGCAAGGCGTTACGGCACCAGCAATACTCGCCCGCCGCGGCGCATGGTGTCGACCGCTTGGTGCAGCATGCGCTGACGCGCGGCACTTGGCAGGCGGGGATAGGCCTGCAGGATCTGCGCCTCGACCTTGGGCAGCTCTTGATCGATCTGCTCGTCGCTCATCGCCGGAAAGACCAGTTGCAACCCGTTATCGAGGTTGGCCTCGCCGCGGACGTTGAGCGCTGGCTTTTTGGCCGGTAGCTCGCCCCGCTTGGCCAAGTTGATGAGGAGCTGCTTGTCAGCGACAAAGGCGTCATCGGTCTGGCTGTCGTTGTTGCTGACCTCGCCCCAGATCTTGTCGCCCGGACCCAGCACGGTCAAAAGCGGCAGCGGCACATTGTCGACCCGCGGCCCGGCTTCAGGCGTGTGCGGAAAGAACTCGGCTCCGAAGCGCTGGCGCAGCAGGCAGCGCAGCTGATGACGATCATCGATCACCATCGGCAGCGAAAGTCCCAGCGGCGCGGCGAGATCCTTGGCGACGGCCTGGCGTTCCCGCGGATCGGTGTTCACCAGCACGATGCGCAGGCCCTCTTCCGCAGCGGTCCGCTGCTGCAGCGCCTGCAATTGCGACAGCTTGCGCAGGCACGACTTGCAATCGGTCGACCACAGAAACAGCATCGTCACCGGCCCCGAGAGCGCCTTGAGGCTCGTCGCTCCACCGCTCCAGCGCGTCAACGTGATGTCGTTTCCGGCCGGGGGGGCTGCCGCGGTCGTCTCGCTTGCTGCGGCTTCAGACGAGGGCGAGGCGGTGACCGACGAGCTCGGCGGGGCATCGGGACGAACTCGCGAGCCGGCACAGTGTGCGCTGCCCAAGAGCAGCGTGCCGACGAGGATTCGGGTTCCAAGCGTGCGCATAGCGGCACTATCGACGATGCCGCGGCCCCGCTGTCAAGGACATTTCAGCCGCGACCGGACCGCCGCTTTCGCCCCCCGCATAGGGCCCCGCTCACGCTCGCCGGCTACGGCGTCGGGGCGTCAAAGCTGAAGTCAGACAAGAGCTGCGTCAGCTTCGCTTCGGCGGTGGCCGTCGCTTCGCTAAGGGTGACCAGGCGCTTCTGTAGCTCGGCGCTGCGTCGCTCGTGCTCGGCGAGTTTGGCCAGGAGCTCGCCCCGCAGCTGGGCCGCGCTGGCGATGCGCTCGACGGCGCGCAGGTTGTCGCGGAGCTCGTTGCCGCGATCTTCTTGCTCAT
>DAORCZ010001556.1:0-1666 GCA_035345735.1 Pseudomonadota bacterium
TGGCCAATGCCTCGCCCTGGCTTTCGCTGAGCGGACCGGGGGACGGCTCGGCGGCCGGCTCAGCGGGCCGACAGGGCGAGAGCGATGCCCAGTTGCAGACGCTGCGCCGGCTGCGCGGTAGCTATGCCTATTGGGTCGATGCCGGCCGCGCATCGGGGAAGCCGGTCGCCGAGATCGAGCGCCGGCTGGCCGCCCTCGCCGGCGAGATCGAGCGGCTAGAGGTCGGGCTGCTGCAGCGCTCCCCGCTTTATGCCCGGCGGCAGACTCCGGCGCCCAAGGATGTCATCGCCCGCGTCGCAGCGGCGCTGCCTGCGGATGCGGTGCTGCTGGAGTTCCTGGAGGTGCGGCCGCCGCGCTGGGGGAGCCAGAGCGACTCGCCCAGCGAGCATCACCTGCTGGCGATCCTGCTGTGGCCCGACGGGCGCAGCGAGGCCCGCGATGTGGGAGCGATCGGCCCGGTGGCCGCGAAGGTCAGCGCTCTCCTGCGTAGCGTCTCGACGCGCCCAGCCAGCAGCGAGCAGTTCGAGCAGCACGCGCAGGGGCTCTCGCAGCAGCTTCTACAGCCGCTGGCGCCGCTCTTTTCGGCTGCCAAGACGCTGATCATCGCGCCGGATGGCGTCCTGAGTCAGGTTCCGTTCGCGGCGCTATACGTCCGGACGGGCGTTCGCCTGATCGCGCAGCATCGGCTGCGCTAT
Source organism: Pseudomonadota bacterium (assembly GCA_035345735.1). Lineage (GTDB taxonomy): Bacteria > Myxococcota_A > Polyangia > Palsa-1104 > JAEUJZ01 > JAEUJZ01. The sequence goes on from DAORCZ010001556.1 coordinate 696, forward strand.
GTGAACAGCGGTCGCGATCTACTGGCCCCGCCGGCGCCCCCGCGTGCGCTGTCCGCCCCGGCGATCTTTGCCCAGCCCGACTATCATGCGCCGCTCAGGGGATCGTCGCTGCGCTCGGGCGGGCGCGACGGCTGGCCCCTCGCCAGCGATGTCTGGGGGGATCTGCCAGGCACGGGAGAAGAGCACGCGAGCCTGCTAGCGCTTTTGCCGGGGGCGCGCTCCTTCGTCGGAGCCGAGGCCAGCGAGCCGAACCTGCTGAACCTGCATGCCCCCGCCGTGCTGCACATCGCTACGCATGGCAAGTACCTGGCCCCGCCGGCTGCCGCGGTGCGCAGCAGTCGCGAGATCCGCGATCTGTCGGCGGGCCTGCTGCCCCCGAATCCGCTCTTGCGCTCGGCCCTGATCCTTGCGGGGGTGGCGAGCGCGCGATCACAAGAGGCCGAGGCGGCAGCCGAGAGCGAGGCGGGAGGTCACGATGGCATCGTCACGGCCCTCGAAGCCTCGGGCATGGATCTCTTGGGCACTCAGCTGGTGGTGCTGTCGGCCTGCGAGAGCGGGCGTGGCGATGTCGTGGCCGGGCAAGGCGTGCTGGGACTGCAGCGCGCTTTTCTGCAGGCGGGAGCGGACTCGGTGCTGGCCACGCTGTTTCCGGTCGACGACCGCTCGACGGCTACCTTTATGCGCCTGTTCTACTCGCAGCTGCGCGCCGGGGCCGATCGCTCGACCGCGCTGCAGCGCACGATGCTGCAGATGATGCAGGTCGCGACCATGAACACCCCCGAGCACTGGGCGCCCTTCGTCCTGCTTGGACGCGATGGTCCGCTGGCCCTGCCCCCCGTCGATACGCGCTAAGCCGCCGGCTACGATTTTTTGGGCAGGCCGCGGGCGCTCAGGCCATACAGCTTGAGCTTGGCGGTGAAGGTGCGAATCGGCATGGCGATGAGCTCTGCGGCGCGCACGTGAACGCCACC
>DAORCZ010001557.1:0-1664 GCA_035345735.1 Pseudomonadota bacterium
CTCGCGACGCGGACGTCGTCCTGATGGTCAACCTGACCCAGGCGCGCGAGAGCTCGCTGTGGAAGCGGGCGATGGACAAGCTCAACACCGACGCCAAGTCCAAGGGCGACTACGACGCCTTCGTCAAGAAGTGCAGCTTCGATCCGCTCAAAGAGGTCGACTCGGTCTTCCTCGCCTTCCCGCAGAACGTCACCGAGCAGAAAGAGTTCGCCATGCTCGTCAAGGGCAAGTTCAGCCCCGAGACGGTGGTGAACTGCATGAAGCTCACCTCCAAAGAGAAGAACGAGACGATCACCGAGACCGACTACAACGGCGTGAAGCTGTACGGGGCCGAGGGCCGGCAGCCGACCTACCTGGCCTCGCTCGGCAAGCGCGGCGTGGCGGTGGGCGGCAAAGAGTGGATAAAGCGCATCGTCGACCTGTACGGCGGCAAGGGCGGCGTCCAGAGCGCCAAGGAGAACCCGGCGCTGGTCGACCTCATCAAGCGCACCCACACGAGCGACGCCCTGTGGTGGGCCGGCGTGGTGCCGCCGAGCATGGTCGAGAAGCTCGGCTCCAGCCCGATGATGGCGCCGGTGAAGACGCTCAAGAGCGTGTCCGGCTCGATCGATCCGAGCAAGGGCGTAAGCCTGGCCGCCTACCTGGACCTGGGCACCGATGCCGACGCCGCGGCGCTCAAGACCCTGGCCAGCGATCAGGTGGCCAAGCTTAAGACCGCGCCGGCGGTGCAGATGATGGGCATGGGCAGCTTTCTCGACACCGTCAAGGTCGACGCGAAGAAGAACACCTTCTCGCTCAACGTCAACATGAACCAGCAGCAGGTCGACGACCTGACGACGCGCCTGTCCGGCATGGCCAAGCAGTTTGGTGGCATGTAGGCCGGCGCTGCTGTAGTCTCCCCGCCCGCGCCGCTTGTTCTTGTTAAGTACTTGTTTGCAGTGATAAATTGCCGCGCATATGGCTGCGCAACGGTCTGTCACCGTGGCCCCACAGCCAAACGCAGCCTTACGTATCTCAGAGTCCGAGGAGCACAGAGAGATGAAGAAGTCACCGCTTTCCCTGGTCAAGGAGCAGTTTGGGTCGAAGGAGCAGCTGGTCGACGCCCTGACCGCGCTGCCCGAAGGAGTCCTGTCGCGCGGTGAAGACGACAAGGACGCCTTCCGCACCCGCCTCCTGTCGGCCGCCAACTCCAAGCTGATCCGCCTGCACAAGATGGGGCGGACGGTCGCCGAGCGCTGGGGCAGCAAGGACAAGCTCGTGGACGCGCTGCTCCTCTTGCAGCGCCGCGGCAAGGACGAGGACTACCGCAGCAAGCTCAGCTCGCTGCCGCTCGGCAAGCTGTACGATCAGTTCCACTCGCTGGAGCGGGCGGCCAAGCGGGCCAAAGCCTAGCCAAGAGGCTGCCGTGCTGCTCGCGCGTGTCGTCGGGCCGGTGTGGGGGACGCGGCACGCCGAGGGCCTGAACGGCCGCAAGGTGCTGGAGCTGCGCACGCTGCAAGGCGGCCGCCTGTGCGCCGTGGATGCCCTGGGCGCTGGACCGGGCGAGTGGGTGCTGGTCGCGCACGGCTCGCGGGTCCGCGACCTGACGGTGGGCGCCCAGGTCGCCGAAAAAGACATCATCATCGCCATCGTCGACGGAGTGGACAGCCCCGGCGCTCCCTTGG
>DAORCZ010001558.1:0-1662 GCA_035345735.1 Pseudomonadota bacterium
CGAGGCACCGTACCAGCTGACCTGCGACACCGGATGTCGCCGAAACTCGCTGGGCACAACGAAGCGCCGCGTCGCCTTGTCGAAGCGCAGGCCACTGAAGGGCTGATACATCGGATAAAGATCCGCCAGCGTGACGCCGGCCAGGCGAACCAAGCGCTCGTCCTGCACGCTGACGCCGGGCGTGGCATTGAGCCACGCGGCAAACTCCTCGTTGGTCACTTCGCGGCGGTCGATGCGGAAAGCCGAGAGGGTGACGCTGTGCTGTGGCTGCTCACGGCTGAACGCGGCCAAGGCCCCCTGATCACACGCCGCCCCCAGGAACTGCTTGCACCACACCTGGGCCGACTCGATCTCATCGGCCGAGCTTCCTAGCTCCAGCGTGCCGGCCGGCAGCAGCACCGCGCTGCCCAGCGGTCGATGCATCACCAGCCAGCCCACCGAAAGTGCGCAGCCGAGGATGGCCGCGAGTCCAGCCAGCGCCGGCCAGCGTCGTGGCGGCTCGACCACCGGGGCGGTCGAGATGGTGCTGAGCGCGATTGGGCTGCGTGCGCTGTGCCCCCCGCTGCTGAAGCTGCTGATGCCACGCGCCCAAAGATCCAGAGCCGCATACAGCGACTCGCCCGACACGTACCGCCGAGCCGCATTGCGGCGCAGGCAGCGCTCGATGATCTGGGCCAGGCCCGCTGGGATATGCGGAGCGACTTCCGACAACGGTCGAAACTCAGCGGTCAGGGCCAGGTGACGCAGGCCCAAGAGGTCGTTGTGATCGAACGGTGGCTTGCCACTCGCCAGCTCATACAGCACCGCTCCCACACCGTAGACATCGGTGGCTGTCGAGGCACGCTCTCCGCGCCAGACCTCGGACGCCATGTAGAGCGGAGTGCCGATGCACTGTTCAGAAATCTCCAGCCCTGGCCCCCCCTCATCGTTTGGACTGCGCCTAGCCGCCTGTGCTGAGGCCGCAAGCGGGGGCGTCGCCGCCAGAGCCAGCGTTCGCTGCGTGAGCGCACGCTCGCTGCCCGCGACCAGGGGGCGCCGCGCGTCGCTTTGGTTGCGCAGCAGAAACGACTCCGTAGGCAGGGCATCCAGAAACTTCGCCAAACCAAAATCAAGCAGCTTCACCTCGCCACTATTCGTCATCATGATGTTGGCGGGCTTGATGTCGCGATGCAGGATGCCGCGACGGTGGGCGGCGGCTAGGCCCTGGGCGACGCCGAGCGCGACCTGCACCAGGATCGGCAGATCGAGGGGTAGGGGCAGAGAATCGAGGCTCTTGCCTTCGATGTACTCCGAAGCCAGGTAGGGCACCTGGTTGACTTCGCCGGTGCGATAGATCGTAACGATGTTCGGATGCGAGAGCTGAGCAATGGCTCGCGCTTCGATCCAGAAGCGGTCCAGCACGCTGCGGTCAAGCTCCAGTCCTTTTAGGAACTTCACAGCGACCCGTCGGTACAGACGCATGTCGGTACATAGGTACACAGCGCCCATGGTTCCTTCGCCGATCGGGCGTGAGACACGAAACTCGTCAAACTGCGCGGGAGGCACAAAGGAATCCAACATGTTCGACTCCCCCAAAATAGCTGCGGCGGCCTGTGTGGAGGCATTGCAGGCTGCGTGCCGAGTCGGTGTGCAGCCGTCAGACTCGGACAGAGCAGGGTCATG
>DAORCZ010001559.1:0-1659 GCA_035345735.1 Pseudomonadota bacterium
GGTGACCCAGGACCACGCGCACGTTGGCTTCGCGTGCGTTGCTGCGTTCGCGCTTTAGGCGGTACTGCCGGCCCAGGTAGCGGAAGGTCTCGCCGCTCTTAAATTCGCGCGCGCTCGGGGCCGGGGGCAGGTCTTCGTGATCGCGTGTTCGTTCGAGGATCCAGGGGGCCTTGCGGTGGACGATCTCGTCGAGCTTGGCGATGGGCGTGCTTTCCGGAGCGCGCACGCGGACGCCGTTTGCAGCATCGACGCGGATGGCGACGGTCTTCTGTCTGCGCCCGCGCTCGACGGTGTACGCGATCACGGTGCGGCCGAAATGAACCTGCGATCTCTCCACGGCTAGCGGGCCTTGCGCGCCTTCAAAAGATCGATCAGCGCGGCGGCCAGGCCCTCTTGCGCGTCTTTGCCGTAGACCTCGGCGGGCAGGCGGCGCTTGATCTGGCGTCGCATCTCGCGCTGGACGTCGGCCTTGTGGTTCCAGTCGACGATCGCGACGTGTGGGGCCACGGCGTCTTCGATCGCGGCGGTCACTTCGCGCACCCGCGCATCGTCATAGCTGGCGCGGATCTCGCGGCTGAGTCCCGCTGCTGCGCCTTTTAGCAGACCGTAGATGGCAAAGCCGGTCTCGCTCAGGCCGACGTCGTCGGCGGCTCGGGCATGGCCGCGCGTGTCGTGGATCAGGCCCTGCAGCAGCGATAGCTGTTCGGCTTCGTCGATGCGTCGTGCCTTGCGGTCGGCGATGATCTGTTCCAAACGCTCGCGCAGCGACTGGAAGTAGGCGGGATCTTCTTCCAGCTTGACGTGGATCTCGTGGCGGATGGCGTGCTCCATCTCGCTGGCTCGGGCCTCGTGACTCTTGAGCGCCCTGACTTTCTCGTCGAAGTCGGCGCCAAACAGGCTGACTTCTTTGACCAGCACCTGCACGCCATCGGCGATCACCGCTTCTTCGATCAGGCGGCGGACCTTGTCGCCGCAGTCGCGGATGTCCAGCGTCTCGTCGCGATAGCGGGCCTTGGCGGCCTGGCGAATCTTGCCCAGCCAGCCCAGGTCGCCGCCGAATTCCAGCGCCCGCGGGTCGGGCAGCAGCATGTCCATCGACTGGCTGAAGCGGCGGAACGCGGTCTGAAATTCGGCGCGCACATCCTCGGGCGCCAGCACCGCGACGCACTGTTCCAGATCGTTCTTGTTCTTCACCGAATGGAAGAAGCGCAGCGCCGCCGCGTGGCGCGCCTGCAGCCGCGGAAGCTCATCGTGTTTCGGGGCCAGCGCGCCGCGGATATCGCTCGGCGAAAAGATCGCCAGCGCTTCTTGCAGCGACTGACTGACGCCCCAGTAATCGACGACCAGGCCATAGCTCTTGGCCTCGGCGGTGCGGTTGACGCGGGCGATGGCCTGCAGCAGCGTGTGTTCTTTCAGCGGGCTGTCCAGGTACATGACCTGCTCGATCGGCGCATCGAATCCGGTCAGCAGCATGTCGCAGACGATCAGGATCTTCAGCGGATCGTCCTTCTTCAGGAAGCGCGCCGTGATCGCCTTGCGCTGTTCAGCACTGACGTGGTGCGCGGCAAGGTCGGTCTCGTCATCGTTGCCGCTCGACATGACAACCACCGAGGGCGGGCCGTGCAAGCGGTCCAGCGTCTGCTTGTACGTGACCGCCGC
>DAORCZ010001560.1:0-1659 GCA_035345735.1 Pseudomonadota bacterium
CACCTCTTCTCCCTGCGGGTCGCTGGTCAGGGTCTCGAAGATCTGCGCTGGCTGCTCGGGACTGGGGATGCTCTGCACGCGGGTCCCGGCCGGCACGCGCGCCGGACTGCCTTCGCCCGCCACGTCTTCGACGACAAAGGCAAGGTGGACGCTGGCCGCGACGCCGGGGATCAGGCTGTAGCCGGCGGCCCGCGCCAGCTCGAACAGCGAGCGCCCTTCGAGTGAGGTACGTAGAAATCCCTCATTGGCGATGCGCTCCTGGTAGAAACCCAGAACATCGGCAATGGCGGCGAAGCCGTCGACGAGAGCGAAGCCAAAGTCCCCCGCGCCGATCGTGCGCAGACCGGCCAGCGGGCGGGTGCCGTCGACCTCTTCGTGGGGCAGGGCGGCGAGCATGCGGCGCAGAAAGCCAGAGTGGCGATCGAGGCGGTAACGCAGGCTCGCTTGCTGGGGTGGGTTTTCGCTGCTCACTTGCCACCTCGCAGGTCAAAGTCGGCTCGGCCGCGGGCCGGGTTCCCCGGGTCGTTGTCGAGCCGGGCGAGCTCGCGAGCCGAAAGGGTCAGGCGTCCGCTGACCAGGCCATCGCTGGTCACCACGCCGAAGCGCCGGAAGCGATTGAAGGGCGTCTTTTCCTCGGGGGCGGCATCGACGTAGTCGACCCCGGGGATGGCCATGATCTCGCTGACCACCCGACTTAGATAAAGCGTGCCGCCGAGCGGGAGGTTTTCGGGGTGAAAAAGGCCTGGTCGGCCGTCGGCGCGGAGGGTTGGCAGGAAGGCCTGGCGCAGGGCTTCGCGCACGGCCAGCTGCTGCGCCTCCGGCTGCAGAAAGACGGTCAGCCGCAGATCGATCGGCACGGCGACCGGCGTCTCGATCTCGATGTCGTGGCCAACCAAGCGCTTCTCTTCCAAGAACGCGAGGAGGGCGGCGCGAAACGTGGCATCGACGGGGGCGGTGTCGGCGCGCACCACCGTCAGGTACAGCGTCTGGCTGCTGCCGGTCCAGCGCCAGCGCGCGGCGGCCTGACGGACATCGCGGAAGCGCAGGGCCCAGTCGATGTAGTCGGACTCGGTGACGGCGCGCTGCTGGGTGCGGAATGCGAAGGGGACGGCGCGGCGAATCTGCTCTGGCGTCTCGGGCCCAGAGCCGCCCGCGGCGGGCAGCGGGTTTTCAACGCTGAGCATCGACAGACTCAGCTCGGCAAGGCGCGTCGGGCTGACGATATGGGCCAGGGCACCAGCCGGGACGTTGCCGGCCGAGCCCTGCGCCACGCGGCAACGCGCCTGCAGCAGCCCGACGGGGCGCGCTCCCCCCTGGCCATCGCCAAAGCGCAGGCTGGCCCCACCCAGATCATCGATCTCGGCTACGCAGTGGGTGTCGCGCGGACCGCTGGCCAGAAGATCGCGACGCGGCAGGAACACGCGCGGCGGGCTTCCCGCTCGTTCGACGATGCTGAGAGCCGGCACGGCTTGTCGCGGGTCAGGTTTTAGAAGCTCACTCGCCGATGAATGGGCGACAAGCGGCGCGACGTGGGCCAGCGGCCGGCTGGGCAGCGGCAGCTCCCGTCTGCCAGGGGGCAGCGCTGGGAGTTCTTGCGTGACGCTGCGGCCGTGATCGACCAGCACGACATTGCCGCGCAGCACGGCTGCCGGCTCGCTG
>DAORCZ010001561.1:0-1646 GCA_035345735.1 Pseudomonadota bacterium
CCCTAGTCGAAAGATCCCGGGTCGGTCCCCGCGGCCTCCGCAGTCCGCGATCGCTCTGCTGTTCGGCCTGGTTTTCGCCGGGTCGCTCTGCACCGCCTATAGCCGGCCTGCCAAACCCACCCCGCCGACGCCGCAGGTACGGGCCGGGCAGCTGGTCAGCCAGGGGGTGATGGCGCTTGCGACCCGCGATCTGGCGGGGGCCTATCGCGCGCTTGCCGAGGCCTATCGCCTGCAGCCCAGCCTAGACACGCTGTATCAGCTTGGCATCGTCGCCTGGACTGAAGGACAGAGCCTGATGGCCCAGGACATCCTGCGCCGCTATCTTGCCGAACCGGGCAGCCCCGAGGGCGCCGAGAAGCGAGCCGAGGCGCAGCGCATCGTCAGTCAGCTAGGCCGGGGGGGCGCCGAGGTCTGGCTGAGCGCCGCCGAGGGGGGCTTCGTCTTCCTCGACGATCGCCTGATGGGACAGCTCCCCTTCTCGCTGCCGCTCTTGCTCCCGCCGGGGGCCCATCGCCTGCGCATCGAGCCGACGGCTGGCCCGCCACAGTCCATCGAGCTCGCGACGACCGCCGGTCAGATCGTCGCTGTGCGGGCTGCGGGTGAGCGCCTGGAGCGGGTTCCTTTGACCAAGGTGATCTTGCAGCGCCTGGCCTTGTCATCGCCGGCAGCGACGGCGGCACCGGCCGCTGCCGAGGGTGATCGGCGTCGCATCGCGGCCCGCTTGGCTGGGCTCGATCTGGGCCTGTCTACGCTGAACAGTGAGGAGCCGGCCGCAAGCTGCGGTCAGAGCTGCCTGGTCGCTCTGGGCCAGGAACAGGCCGCTGACTACGTCCTGCGGTTGCAGGCCGAAAAGGACAGCGATCCGGCTCAGCTCTTGATCATCGATGTCGTCGTCGGGGCGGTGGCCGTGACCGAGCGCATAGCGAGCGCAGCGGGTACCCCCGATGAGTCGTGGCTGGCCGCCCTACCGGCAGGTCTGCAGCGGGCGCGGGCTCGCGGACACGGCACCCTGCAGCTTGACACCACCCCGGCCGGCTGCGCGGTACGGCTTGCCGAGCAGTCGCTGGGAGTCACGCCGCTGCGCCGTTCGCTGTTCGTCGGTCCGGCCGAGCTTCACATCCGCTGCCCGGGGCTGCCCGATGAGCATCGTCGGGTCGAGATCCAGGCCGACTCGCCCACTGTGCTGGCGCTGAACCTGACCCCGCCGGCCCTGCCGCCGCCGCCTCCGACCCTGCGTCGAGCGCCGCGACCGGTGTGGCGCCTGGCCCTTGGGGCGACGGCCTTGGCCGCTGGCCTGGGACTCGGCGGGCTGGGCATATCGGCGCTGTCGGTGGCGGGCGGCTGCGTTGAGTCGATCGCGCCTCCGGTGGCTGCCTGTCCGCGCTTTTACGAGACGACGGCGGCTGGCGGCGCGCTGCTTGGCGTCGGAGCGGCGCTGTCGGTCTCGGGCGCGCTGCTCCTGGCCTGGCCGGGACGCCTGGTTCGCTCCGAGATCGCCCAGCGCTAAAGGAGGTCCATCTTGCGGTTTCCCCTCGGCTCTGGCTTTGCAAGCGGGCTCAGCCTGCTCCTCGCGGCGAGCGCCCTCTCTACCGCTAGCTGCGAGGCGCTGTGGGGCTCGCTCAGTCGTGACAATCCGGCCAACTGCG
>DAORCZ010001562.1:0-1643 GCA_035345735.1 Pseudomonadota bacterium
CGCGAAGCCCGGAAGAGGCAGATGACGCGGCTGGCGGAATGTGGCAAGGCTTGGCTATGGCCGAACAGTTCTCCCTCTTTTCCGGTGACGTCCTCGGAACGAAAGCTGAGCCCGGTAGCGACGGCGATGGGAGGCCGGGTACGCGGCGGCGCTCTGCTGCGTTTGACCCCACTGCGCTGCCCGTTCCGACGAAGATAGGCCCACCGAGCCGGCTGTTTGGCACCAGCTCATGGACCTATCCTGGCTGGCATGGCCGCGTGTATCGCGATGTCGCTGCCTACGGGGCTCCCACCCGCTTCACCGAGCTCTGCCTGGCCGAGTACGCCCGCGATCCCCGCTTTCGCTGCGCCGGTGCCGACAATATGTACTACATGCCGCCGTCGAGCCGGATCGCTCTTCTGGGGCGATATCGGGCACAGCTCTCGACTCTGCCTGAGCCGATCGAGCTCTGCCCCAAGGTCTGGCACGGCATCACGGTGCATCGCTACTCGCCGCAGCAGCAGCGCGACTGGCGGCTCGACAGCGAAGTGAACCCGCGCTTTCTCGACGCGGCGCGCTTCTTAGACCACGTCGCGCTGCCGCTGCAGGACGGGCTGGGCCCGCTTCTGGGCCCGCTGATCTTAGAGCTGCAGGAGAGCGAGCTTCACGCCGCCGAGTTTGTGCGCCTCCTCGACGATTTTCTGGCGCAGATTCGGCCGCGCTTTGGCGGTCGGATCGCCGTCGAGCTGCGCACCCAAAACCACTTCACGCCGCGCTATCTGGATGTCCTGTCGGCGCATGGGGCGGGCCATGTGCTCAACGCCTGGACGCGAATGCCGGGCGTGGGCTGGCAGTTCGATCAGCTGCGCTCGCGCCATGGCCTCGACTGGCCCTTCTTCGTCATTCGCGCCCTGCTGCGTCCGGGGGTGCGCTACGACGATGCCTCGGTCTACGAGCCCTATGATCGCTTGGTGCTGCGCGCCCCCGAGGTCCGGGCCGACATCCTGCGCGTTCTGCGTGCCGCCGCCGAGGCCCAGCCTTGCTATGTGCTGGTCAACAACCACCTCGAAGGCCACTCACCAGCCACCATTGCCGAGCTGCAGAGCGAGCTCTATGGCTGCCCGGTCGCCGCCGAGCCACCGTCGGCGTAGCGACGGCTACTGCGCCTGCCGCAGCGTGACAAGGCGGTAGTTGTTGAACTCGGCCTGCCCCGCCGAATAGAGCACCTCGGTGAGCAGGCGATACGGTGTCTTTTTGTCGGCCATGACGATGGCGATGCCCCCGCTGTCGCTCTCGCCCGTCGGATTCTGCATGCGCGACAGCTTGGCCAGGCGCGCACGGTGCTTGGAGAGCGCGTTGACGACCGGCGTGATCGCATGGCCGCCACTCTCGCGCTTCCACATCGGATCGACGGTGCCGTTTTTAACCCGCACCACCGCATCGCCTTCGATGACGATCGCCGTCTCAGTGATCATGATGTTCACCGCTGGCTGCGGCGACAGCGGCGACGTCGATGCCGGCAGGTGCAGCCCTGGTGGTGCGTCGAGGTTTAGCTGCGCCACCGAGAACTGCTTGAGCAAGAACACGAGAAGAATCGTCATCATGTCCATCATCGGCATGATGTTGAGGAAGCTGATCTCCTCCGCCTCTTCCTCGACCTTGCG
>DAORCZ010001563.1:0-1642 GCA_035345735.1 Pseudomonadota bacterium
GCGATCTCGCGCGGGTGGCTGCGCCAGTTGAACGGCACCAGCACCGCGCCCAGCTTGCAGCTGGCGAAGAAGGCATCCAGAAACTCGACGCCGTTCATGGCCACGATGCCGACCCGATCGCCCGGCTTGATGGCCGCGACATCGCGCAGATACCCCGCCAAGCGATTCGCCCGCGCGTTCATCTGCCGGTAGGTGAATCGGCCAGCCGGGCCCTTCGCCACATCGACCACAGCGGTCGCTTCGGCGTAATAGCGCTCGCCGCGCTCCATCCAGTCACCGATGTACATTTCCTTGCCTCCGCTCGTCGGCACGATATCACGGTCGGGCAGTCCGCGGGCATCGCGGAAGGGCGCCGGCCGGCCAGTCGCGCAGTGAGAACGCCAGCCTGGCAAGAGGTCTGCTCCTTGCCCCGCAAGTGCGATAGGCTGCGAGCAAGATGTCTGCTGCCGCCAACGCTTCCCCTCCCCCGGGCTCGCCTCCGCTAAACCGGCTGGCGCGCGGCCTTAAGCTCTTGGGTCGCCTGACCAGTCCCGAGACACCGACCGGGCAGCGCTTCGTGAAGATCGAGGCGCGACTGACCGCGCTCTCAGAACAGCTAGCGCAAGATCCGCGCTGGCTGCGAGTGACGGGTGAGCTCTTGCGACAGGTGGCGCTCCTGCGCATTCGTCGTCACGGCGCCCTGGAGTCGCTGCTCCGCGCGCTGCGCATCCCGACGGCATCTGAGGTCGCGATCGTCCACGAGCAGCTGCATCGGATGAGTGATCAGGTCGAAGCCCTCAGCACCCAGGTCGAGCTGATCGTGGATCTCTTGGAACGGCAGCGCCGCACGCCGCGGTCCGACGAAACGCCCTGAGGTACGAGCACCCCGCATGGCCCCCTCCTCCCCAAAATCCGCGACGAGCCCGGACGCAGCCAGCAGCCGGCTGCACCAGGTGGGCTCGTTCGTGCGCAGCCAGGTCGAGCTATCGCGACACGTCCTGCACGCGCTGCGCGAGCAAGCGATCAATCCCTACCCCTATCTGCGGCCGATCATCGAGCGCGCATCTGGTGTGCGGGAGCCGCCGATCAGCCCGACGCCGCATCAGGTGGTGTGGACGCGCGGGCCGCTGCGACTCCTGCGCTATGCCGCGCCGCGTCGCCGCTATCGCACGCCGATCCTGTTTGTGTATTCGATGATCAATCGCTGGTACATCCTCGACTTCTTGCCGGGGCGCAGCCTGATCGAATACCTGACGCGGGCTGGCTTCGAGGTCTACGCCGTCGACTGGGGCATCGCCGGTCCGCACGAGCAGCACATGACCTGGGCCGAACTTCTGGGATCGACGCTGCGGGGCGTGGTGCGCTGGACGCTGCGGGCCAGCGGCGCCGATTCGCTGTCGCTTTACGGCTACTGCATGGGCGGCACGCTGAGCCTGGCCTACGCCAGCCTGTATCCCGAGGGTCTGGGTAGCGTTGTCGCGCAGGCGACGCCGGTCGACTTCAGTCAGGGCGGCATCTACACGCTGTGGACGCAGGCGCAGCACTTCAACGTCGATACCCTCGTCGATGCCTACGGCAACGTGCCGACCCAGGTGCTAGAGAGTGGCTTCTTCGCCGCTGCCCCCGTGCAGCGCTTCACCCGCTGGCTTGAGGTCTGCCGCCG
>DAORCZ010001564.1:0-1642 GCA_035345735.1 Pseudomonadota bacterium
AGAAGCGCGCAGAGGGAGTCTCGGTTCCGGCGAGCAGACGCAGCCGCGGCTTGAGCCGAGGAATGCGCAGCGGCCGTCCTCCGGAGTTCTCGTCCGACACCGGCTCTCCGGGCACCGATCCGTAGCGCTGCAGATCCCCCTCCTGACCGCTGCCGCCGGTGCGCTCTGCCGCCACTGCCAGATAGGCAAGGAGCGTTCCCAGCTTGGCCGCCTCGGCGTGCGGACGGATATCGACCTGCAGCTCCTCCTGCTCTCCGGGCTTGTAGGAGACGACCAGTCCGTCCGGCATGATCGCCTCGAGATCGAGAACCCGCAGCGTTCCCTCGAAGAGCATCGCCTGATCGATGCGCCAGCGCCCGAGCCCATAGTGGAAGCGCGAGTGCCAGCTCAGGTGGTGGAAAAGCAGCCTCTCGCTGCGGTGCGCCTGCTGCTGAAAATGCTGCGGCGCAAGCAGCATCCCCTCGTGCCACTGGATCGCTAGCGGAATCTCGTCAGCGCGGGTCATGGTCTTTCACCTTCTCGAGGAGGCTCTTGCTCTCGCTGCCAGGCTTTTTGGCCGGTCGCGGATCTACTTCCTGAAGTCTGATCTCGCGCAGCCCGCATGCCCAGTCCTGCGGCCGCTTCGGATCAAAAAAATAGCGATGGGCTCCGGGGCTTTTGTAGTTCGCAAAGAGAATTCCCTGTAATGCGCGGCCGCGCAGCTTCTGTTCGAAAGGCGGGACCTGCTGACCGGGCACGAATTCCCAAGAGATTTCCTCTAGATCTTTGGGATGATCGCGCAGCAGCTGCTCCCGTTTCTGAAACCACTGCGCCGCGGTCATCTCCTGCAGCTTCCCAAGCAGCTTGGCGCGGTAGATAAACACCGCCGAGATCATCACCGGAGAGTTCGAGTTGGCATCCGCTTCAACGACGATATTGGCGCGCAGCTGGGTCGCGCCGCAGCCGGCAGCAAGCAGCCAGGCCACAAGAAACCAGCCCCTTACAAGTACATACATCCATCGCTGATTCATGACCAACTGCCGCTCGTCAGCTGAACGATCGTGACTCTTGCTACTCGACTGAGGAATTATATTCCTTCACAGAAAAGGAATTCACAAGAGCCATCCTCCGCAACCTGATCCCTTCCGACAGTCGGGATCGATGTTATATTGACCTCGAGTCTTTATGCATCGGAGTGACCTTACAGGACGGACGATCGGCAACTGGCAGCTCCTTCGCCTGCTTGGCGAGGGCGCGTTCGGCGCTGTCTATGAAGCGCAGCACCAGGCCATCGCCGGCCGGCGCGCGGCGATCAAAGTCCTGGATCCGCAGATGGCCGTGCGTCCTGATATCAAGCGCCGCTTCGTCAACGAAGCCAGCGCCGCCAGCCGCATCGCGCAGGAGAACATCGTACAGGTCTTTGACGGCGGTGTTACCGAAGACGGAGCCTGCTATGTAGTCATGGAGCTCCTGACCGGGCAGAGCCTGGCCCAGATCCTCACCCGCGGACGCCTGAACGTCGGACGCACGCTGAACATCGGTATCCAGGCCGCAACCGCCCTTCAGGCGGCGCACAACGTCGGAATCATTCATCGCGATCTAAAGCCCGACAACATCTATATCGTGTCGCGCGATCACAACCCCGAATTCCTGAAGGTGCTCG
>DAORCZ010001565.1:0-1641 GCA_035345735.1 Pseudomonadota bacterium
GAGATCGCCCTGGCCTTGACTCGCTATGGGCTGTTTTGGTCGTGGAACCTGGTGTTTCTGCTGCTGGTCGGCTTTGTCGTCGCACCGTACGTGCTGTGGCAGCTTTTCCTGGAAGTCGCGGACGGTTTGTTGCCGCCCAGTTTGCTCGTCAGTGCGCTGTTCGTGTTGGCGATCCCAGCCGTCGCTGTGCTGGTCGCGGCCTGGCCGCTTAGGCGGCAGCCCGAGCGCTGGCTAGAGCTGCTCTACGGGCTGGAGGCGCCGCTCCTATGCGTCGCCGTGTTTCGGCTGTTCATCCTGCGCGAGCTCACGGCCGGCTCAGGTCTGCTGCTGGTCTTCATCGGGCTGGGAATCTTGGCCTACGGCTATGGCTTCGCGTTTGGTCCGCAGGCGGCGAACCGGACCGGTGCCATCGTGCGCAGCCTCGGGGCCGGACTTAGCCTCAGCACTTCGCTGTACCTAGGTACCGTGCTGGCCTTCCATGCCATCCCCACCGCTGCCTGGCTGGTCGTTGGCTTCTTCCGCTTTCGCTGGCTGCATGAGGTGTTCGAGCTAGTCACCCGCACGCATGGCGCTGCCCTGGTGTGGATGCCGATGGTGCTCTTTGTGTTCTTTTATGCTGCCAGCCTCTTCGCCGTGCTGCCGGTGCTGTTGATTACGCGCTACGCGCGGCAGGGCATCGCGGTGCTGCGCGCGGCGCGTACGCAGCTTGGGCTGTGGCCCGTCGTGCTGCTGGCGTTGGCCCCGCCGCTGCTTTCCGAGCTGACCTACGAAGTGATTGCGGTGCAGCCGCAGGCCCGCGCGTTTGCTTTGCTTGATCCGGCGGATGATGGCAACAGCTCGCTTCAGCCCCGCAGCGACGGGGATCCCAGTCGTTTATTGGCTCAGCGGGAGTCCATCCGGCGCGGCTTGCTCAACGCATACCTGGCCCCGTATCGCTATCTTGGCGCGACGCGTTCAGCCAGCTCGGTGAAGTATCTGTGGCGCGATCTCTGCTTCCTGCCCGAACGTCCCGCCGAGCAGGTGCAAGGTGTCTACAACCTGCTTATCGATCCCTTCCTGTACCACGGCGAGGGACTGCTGACGGATCAGTCGCGCGCTGAAGAGCTATACGAGTCGTTCTTTGATGAGCCGCTGCAGAAAGCCGAGCGCGAGGTGCTGCAGACCTCGATGTCGGCGACCTACGATCGCGATCAGCGTCAGGCGGGTCTGATCAATATTGGCCAGCGCAAGGTCTGGCTGGCGCGACAGGACCTCTCGGTCACTGAGCACGGCGACCTGGCTTCGATCGAACTGCACGAGGTTTACGAGAACCAGACCGTCGAGCAGCAGGAAATTTTCTACTACTTCAGCCTGCCCGAGACCGCCGTGCTGACCGGACTGTGGCTGGGGGATACCGACGACCGCGCCCGTCGCTTTGCCCCCAATGTCGCCCCGCGCGGCGCGGCTCAGCGCGTGTATACGCGAGAGGTGCAGCGACGGGCCGACCCAGCCCTATTGGAGCAGGTTGGGCCGCGACAGTATCGGCTGCGGGCGTTTCCCATTCCGCCGCGAGCACGGCTCAGTCATCGCCGCTTCCCGATGCCGTCCGGCAGTCCCGACGAGCCGCCGCCCATCCTGCACCTGTGGCTGACCTACGACACG
>DAORCZ010001566.1:0-1641 GCA_035345735.1 Pseudomonadota bacterium
TGCGCTACAACGGCACCATCTGGTCGACGGTCTGGTAGTCGAAGGGGCGGCAGCGTTGCTGCCACCGCCCTTCGCGCTGCAGGCATAATGGAGGGTTATGAGCAGCGTCGTCGACACCACGCTACGACAAGATCCCGCCAGTCGGCCGGGTGCACCTGGTCCGGTTCCGCCGGCGCCACCGGGTCTGAGCGAGCCCGGGTCGCGCACGCACTCGGCCTCGCGCATCGGTCGCTACGCCATCCTGCGCACGCTGGGCGAGGGCGGCATGGGCGTGGTCTTCGCCGCCTACGATGAAGAGCTGGATCGCAAGGTTGCCGTCAAGCTGCTGCGCGATGGTGGAAGCGGCCAGCCCGAGCAGCGCCTGCGCATTCAGCGTGAGGCGCAGGCCATGGCTCGCGTCGCTCATCCCAACGTCGTCGCGGTGTACGAAGTCGGCGAGCACGAAGGGCAGGTCTACATCGCCATGGAATTCGTGGAGGGCACGACGCTGGCCGACTGGCAGCGCGGCTCGCATCCCGCACAAGCCATCCTGGCCATCTATCGCAGCGCTGGGCAGGGCCTGCTGGCGGCGCACCAGGCGGGGCTTGTGCACCGCGACTTCAAACCCGACAACGTGCTCGTCGGCAAAGATGGACGTGTTCGGGTTGCTGACTTTGGTCTGGCGCGGACTGGGGCGGGGGGCGAGGCGCAGGCGCCCATCGATGCCGCCGCTCGGGCCCGTCGAGCCGAAGAACGAGCCGCCGCCGTGGCTGGAGTCGCGGTTGGAGATCAGGCGACCGCGCGACTGGTGGGCGATGGCGGGTTGCTACAGACTCCGCTCACGCAGGCCGGGGCCATCCTGGGCACGCCCGCCTATATGTCGCCGGAGCAGCACGATGGCCTGCCGACCGATGCCCGCAGCGATCAGTTCAGCTTCTGCGCCGCGCTTTGGGAGGCGCTCTACGGCCAGCGCCCCTTTGCCGGCGATACGCTGCTGTCGCTGTCGTTCAATGTCCTGCAGGGGCGGCTGCGACCGATCCCATCGGGCAGCACCGTCCCGCCGCGCGTTGGTCAGGCGCTGCGGCGCGGGCTGTCGGTCGATCCGGCGGCGCGCTTTCCCTCGATGGCCGAGCTACTGGAAGCCATCGATATCGACCCACAGCAAGATCCCGCGGCCGCACCACTCGGGCGCTGGATCTTCTCGCTGGCTTGCATCATTACGCTGCTGGTCAACATGACCTTCACTGGCGTCATGCGGGAGCGTGGCCTGCTGACCGTGCGTCAGCTGCTGGTTGCGGATCTGCTGCTGCTGATCATCGCGCTTGGCATCGCGCGCTGGCAGCGACGGGCGATGATGATCAACGAGTTCCATCGCGGCCTCGTCACCCTGGTGCTGATCGCGCTTGCCGAGACCGTGGTCGTCCGCGTGATCGCAGGCTTCCTGCCGCTCAACATCGAGCAGATCCTGACCCTTGATATGGTCATCTTGGCCGGCATGTACACGCACATCGCGCTCGGCTACCTGCGCGGCGCCTGGGCGCTTGTCGCCCTCTGCCTCGTCGGTTGCCTGGTCCACCTCCTCCCGCCATTTTGGGAACGCAGCCTCATCCTGTTCATCTACCCCACCGTCGCCATCGGCCTGGTCTGGCTGTGGAGCCGCGC
>DAORCZ010001567.1:0-1637 GCA_035345735.1 Pseudomonadota bacterium
CGGAAGCCGCCCGCGCGCAAAGCCGTGCTCGCGCTGTGCTCGGTTCCTGATCTGAAGCTGGTGCCGATGGAAGTGACCGCTCTGCCCGCCGTCCGTGAGTCGAGCCATCGGCACGCGCCGAACTGGTACGTGTCGCCCGGCTTCGACTCTGTGTCCATGATCGACGAGCTGGCGCAGCTCATGAACGGAAGCGGTGGTTCCGTCGAGCAGACCTTTGTTTATCTGGATCACAAGAGCGCGCTCGACTGGATTCAGATCTGCAACGCGCCCGCCTATGTGACGAGCTATCGGGAGGGTTTCCCTGGGCAGTCACTCGCCAAGACGCTGCGCGAGACGCTCGGTCCGGTCGGACTGGATCTGATTGCACTCGGGCCGGGCGACGGCAAGAGCGAGGTTCGGCTCGTTCAGCACCTCCTGCGCGAGTACGACGCGCCGAGCATCCGCTTCTATCTGCTCGACATCAGCCAGCCGCTCCTCAGTCGAGCGTTTAAGCACGCCGTCGATACCTTCAACGATCACCCTGGCGTCTTCGTCTGCGGGATTCAAGGCAACTTCCATCACTTGCCTCGCTACGCCCAGCTTCACTACGCGCCCGCTCGCTCACACCGTCGGCGCATTTATACAATGCTGGGGAATACGGTCGCGAACCTGGATCACGAGCCGCTGTTCTTCCAAAACGCATTTTCCGGCGCGGCAGTCGGCGACATGCTGCTGTTTGACCTGGACTTTGGCTACACGACCGTCGCAGATGCCGACGAGATCCGCCGCAGAGATCCGGTGCTCCACCGACCCGTCGGCGAGCTGCATCAGCGCTTTCTCGGCGGCCCCATTCAGCGCTACTGCCACGATGCGCAGAGCATCAGCTTTTCGTATCGCATCGACACCGACCGTCCCATCGCGGGCAGCTACGGACTCCAGTTCATCGCCACCGTCGGCCTCCCCGGCAAGCGCACCAAGGAGTTTTGCATGATCCAAGCGCGTCGCTACGAGCCCAAGAGCGTCATCCGCTGCCTCGCCAAGTTCGGCTGGGAAAGCTGCGGCATGTTCCCCTTCACCGGCTCCGAAACCCGCCCTCGCGGCCTCTTCCTATTCCAGAAGAAGCAGATGAGGCAGTTGCAGTAAAAGGGACCATCGGCCCCAATCTGAGGCCCCTGGCCTGCCAAACACAACGGTTTAGCTTGTGCCCCAATGGGGCTTCGTTCGGATTTGGCATCAAGAACCCCACTGCTTGCCACTGACGGTCAAAACGAAAAACTGAGGCCAGCGGATACAGCGCTAGCACGCACCGAGAACCCGGCGCTAGCAAACTGCGGACGAGCTACACCTTGATGCGCAAGCTCGCGTCCCCTAATTTTTACGTGCGTTTTGCACACACCTTCTAGAATACCGCCCGTGATGAGCATAGCGCCTCCGACGCCAATCATGGTCCCGCCATAGGCACGGTAATCGTCTAGTAGAACGGTAATCACGACACCACCGGCTAGTAGGCCAGCACCAACACTCAAGAGCAGGACTCCACTCACTGCTCCCGCAGAAGACCCCGTGGTAACATCTAGGGTCGCCGCCTTACCAAATCCAGGGAGCGAGAAGTAGTTACTTTTCCTGATTCCACTTCCATCAACATAGTACTCCGCGTT
>DAORCZ010001568.1:0-1629 GCA_035345735.1 Pseudomonadota bacterium
CGGGGCAAGAGAGTGTGATTTTCCCGTCGCTGGGCCTGCTAGAATTAGGGGATGCTAGGGCGACACTCGCAGGGCTCTGACTCCGGCATCGTGGCTCGCGCGAGAAGCTGGCCCGAGGCCGCAGACCAGCTGTCGCTTTTGGCGTATGACGGGAGCGTCTCGGCGAGCGTGGCCGCTTGGGTCGCCGCCAACCTGCCCAATCCGATTTATCTAAGCCCCATCGGCCGCATCCTCGCGGCCTATCAGTGCCTGCCGACGCGCTATGTCGCCGACGGCGTCGACGACTTCTGGCAGTACGTCTGGTGGACGCTAAGCGCGGAGACCGGCGATTGCGAGGACTCCAGCACGGCGGAGGTCGCGATCCTGGGATACCTGGGAATCGACGCCCGGGTTGCGGTGATCCCGGGCCACGCCGCGGTGCTGATCCCCGTGGCGTGTGATGGCTGGGGCCGTCGGTTTGTGGATGGGTGGCAGCTGCCGGCGGACTGGGCGACCTTTGAGCATCAGGGGCAGACGTGGCTGGGGCTGGAGACGACGCTGACGGTGCGCAGGTTGCCGGGGGAAGGCACTCAGAAGCTGATGGCAGCGGCTAGCGCGGGCCGGCTTTGGATCGGGCCGCCGCTCCAAAACATTCGCCTGCTCCTGACCTTGCGGGCTTTGAACAATGCGCCGACTCGCCTTAGCCCAACGCGGGCGGGGCGTCTTCGTCGTCGAGGGTTTTGACCACGGACTCCCAGGCGCTCCAGTCTTCGGCTAGCTGGTCGATGGGCCAATCAAAGGTCAGCATGACCCACGGCGTCGTCGCGTAGTCGTAGCCGAGATCTTGCATCCGTTCGTCAAAGAGGTCTGCGCCGGGCTCGCCGAGGTGAAAGCTTTGTCCTCGCCAGTCGCGGCGCTCGTCGGGGGCGAAGATGGCCCGGTGAAGCGCGAGCATTGCTTGGGGGGTGGCTGGCAGGGCGGGCAGTAGCTTTAGCTGCAGGCTCAGGCGGTCGAGCCGTTCCACAAATTCACGCATGCGCCGATACGCCAGGCTGTGCAGCAGGTACAGCTCGGGCAGAATCGCCCCGACGCTGATCGGGGCCAGCGTCGCAAGCCCAAGCTCGGCCAAGCGGTCGCGCGATAGCGGGCGGGCGATGCCGAGCACGCCATCGACACAGCCGAGCCGCTTGATCTCGCGGCCCAGCCGCTCCGCGTTCTGGCTTAACCAAGCGCGATCTTCCCGAGGCTGGATCGGCTCGCCGGGGCCACGCACGCGCACGCGGCCAAGGCTCATGATGTAGTCCGTCGTCGCTAACCAGGGCCTCGGTGCATCAAATGGGCGTTGTGTCATGGGGCTTGTCTAGCTCGCTCGCTAGTTGACGTTCTTCGCGCCGAGCAGCGCCAGAAACCCGGACATCGTGAAGCCTAGCCGCCGACCGTAGGCCAGGAGGACAGGCGCGGCTCGCTCGGCCAGCTTGCGGAAGGCGAAGCAGACGCCGCAGGGGCAGGCTTTCAGCGCTTCGGCGAGGGCGTCGTCGTGCGGGGCCGCTCCGCTGCGCATCAGCGCGCAGACGGCGCAGCTACACGTCTGCAGCGACAGGTGATAGGCGGCAGCGTCGCCGGGGCCAAGATGTTTGCGCAGGGCTGCGA
>DAORCZ010001569.1:0-1628 GCA_035345735.1 Pseudomonadota bacterium
CGGAAGTACAGACGGCGGATGGCGCGCTCTTGGGCACGCCGGCGTTTATGGCGCCCGAGCTTTGGCAGAGCAGCGGCCGAGCCGACGAGAAGACCGATGTCTATGCGCTGGGGGTGATGGCGTATCAGATGCTCGCTGGGCGCGAGCTGTTTGAGGTCAGCGATCCGATCGCGCTGATGTACCAGCATGCGACGCGTCGTCCGACGCCGCTTTCGAATGTGGCGCTAGATATTCCGGCCGCGCTTTCGGATCTAGTCGCCGACATGCTGCAGAAAGAGCAGGCGCAGCGACCGACGATGGCGGCGGTCTCGCAGGCGCTGCAGGGGCTTGCCGCCACGCTGGGCGAGGTGTCGCGGCCCAGCCGTATCCTCCCGGCTGCGAGCAGTGACCAGAGCGGTCCTGCCGGCGTCGGTCCCGCCTCGGTGGCGAGCGTCGGTCCGGGGGTGGCGCTGGCCCCCGCCGATGCCCGGACCCTGGATGGTCAGCTCCGCCGCGAGGAGTCGACACCGGCGCCCCATCCCGCAGCGCAGAGCGCCATGCCGCAGCCCTCGCAGATCCTGTCGCCGGTGGCTCTGCCGGAAGATGCAACGCTCAAGCCGCGCTCTCCTGCAGTCGTCGAGGCAGCAGGAGTCGCCTTGGACGCAGCGACTCAGCGACGTGAAGCCCCGGTCGTTCGCCGCACGCTGCCGCTCTTGTTGGTGGCGCTCCTCTTGCTTGTGCTCGCCCTGGTTGCGCTGCGCGGCTAGGCCCTTTTTCCTCGCAGTTTACGGTGCAGTCCTTGGACACCAGTGAAGCGACGGCAGAAGGCGGCGAGGCCGAGGGCGCGCGAAAGCGAGAGCCCTGTCTGGTTCAGCTGCGCACGATCTACGTTGGAGGGCGAGGGATCGTCGCGGCGCCGGCGGCCCCGCTGCTGTGGAACGGCGCCAAGCCGCTGGGCATGGGACGTCGCAGCAGCGCGCCTTCGGCTGAGTCGTGGCTGGCGATCGAAGATGACCGCGTCTCGCGCCAGCACGCCCGCCTGACTCGTCGCGGCGACACGTTGATCTTGGAAGATCTGCACAGTCGCAATGGCACCTGGCGGAACGGCGCCGTGGTGCCGCCCGCGACGCCGATTGAGGTCTGCGATGGCGATGTGCTGCGCATCGGTGACTCGTTTCTGGTCGTTCGCTGGGTGCCGCTGTCGCCCGCGGATGCGGCGATTCCTTCGCTGATCGGCGTCTCTCCGGCGGCGGCGGGGCTGCGCCAACAGATCGCGCGGGCGGCGACGCACGATCGCGCGGTGCTCATCCTCGGCGAGACTGGCACCGGCAAAGAGGTCACGGCGCAGGCCCTGCATCAGCTTAGCCAGCGACGGGGCGAGCTGGTGGCCGTCAACTGTGCAGCCATCCCGGCGACGCTTGCCGAGTCGCAGCTCTTTGGCGTTTCGCGCGGGGCCTTTACCGGCGCGGTCGCGCACGGCGGGCTGTTCGGCCAGGCTGATCATGGCACGCTGTTTCTCGACGAAGTCGGTGAGCTGCCGAGCGAGCTACAGCCCAAGCTGCTGCGCGTGCTGGAGAGCCGGCGGGTGCTTGCGGTGGGCACGCAGCACGAGGTGGCGCGCGATGTCCGCATCGTCGCGGCGACCAATC
>DAORCZ010001570.1:0-1623 GCA_035345735.1 Pseudomonadota bacterium
CCGCGCCCACCTGGCGGATCTGAGCGCCCGCATCGCCAAGGTGCTCGATGCCGCGGTGATCGAGAGCCCGCTCTAGCCGCCCGCCCGCTTAGTCGCGCGGCTTGACGAACTGGGTCTTGAGCAGGCCGCGGAAGCGCTGTCCCCACTCCTCGGCCTCGGGCAGGTGGCGCCCGCGCGGCAGCAGCTCACGATACAGCGCGAGGATGCGGAGCTGCTCGGCCTGCCCAGAGCTCGCCTGAGCCCAGGCAATCACCGTCGAAAACAGGCCGTCGTCGACCTCCCAGTCCTGCAGGATCTGCTCGACCTGATCGGCGGCGATGGCGGTGCGATAGGCCTCGACCGAATCGGCATAGCGCCCGAGGAAGGCCAGGGCGCGGGCGCGATCATGATGCGGTTCGGGGCTCTCAGGCTCTTGGCTGGCATGCTTTTCTGCCGCGGCCAGGGCCTGCTCGTACTCGCCGTGCTGGATGTGCTTCTGTGCGAAGGAGACGCCGTAGTTGTCCGCCATGGCGGCGGAATCTAGCGCGAATGGCAAGCGCTGGGCCGGTTAACGCAGATCGCCGTCGCTAAACGTGTAGGTCTTGACGCCTGCTTCGGCTGCAAATTCGACGCTGCGACGACGATAGCTCTCGCCTGGCTCACCGGCGTTCTGCAGCACCAGCAGATCGACCAGCACCGGGCCGGATGTGGTGCCATTTTTGCGCACGGTCAGGCGGAAGCCCCCGGCTTCGACTCGCTCAAAGCGGGCGGCTTCGATGCCGACCTCACCGCCCTGCAGGTTGGCGCGATCGCCGTCGCCCTTGGGCTGGCTGGGCGGCGCAACAAAAAGCTGCACACCCGCGTCGGGATGCGTCCACTGCACGGCGAACATCAGCTTGCCCGCATAGGCCGGCAGACCGTCGCTGCGTCCACGAGCCGCGAGGTTGGCCAGCAGGCGCTGATCCTTCGCTTCGCTGGCCTGCAGCCACAGCCGACTGTACTGCGCCGCATAAAGGGCCCGCGCCCAGGCCGCGGGACCGCGCTCGCTGCTGCGTGCCCCGACCGCCTCCGCGACGCGAGCCGTCAAGCGCAAGGCCTCGTCGCTGCGTCCACTGCCCGCCGCCGCCCCGGAGAGCAGCAGCAGCACCGTGTCATCCTGCGGGGTCAGCCAGGCCAGCGTCTGATATTCGCCGTACGCCGACTCGAACAAGCGACTGGCGCGATACAGATCACCCAGCCGACGACGACCCCAGGGATCAAACGGCGCGAACTCGACGATCTCTGAGAAAGCGCGTGCACCGTCGGCACCATCGCCATTGCGCATCAGGAACTCGCCGATTGCTTGCCGCACAGCGGCATCGGCGCCGGGATCGCTGCGCAGGCCATCGACCAGGCGGCGAGCCTCGTCCTTCTGACCGGCCTCTTCCAGCAGCGCAAGCAGCTTGAGCTTCAACGACAGCGCGCCCGGCGACAGCGCCAAGAAGCGACGGACCACCTCCAGGCGATCTTCGACGGTCTTGGCCCGCGTCAGCTCCTGCTGCAGCAGGACCGGATCGATACCGCCGTCGAGAGCCAGGCCCAGCTGCGCCGCCCGCACATCGTCTTCGGTACGCACAGCGCGCAGGATCTCGCGCCGCAGATAGG
>DAORCZ010001571.1:0-1621 GCA_035345735.1 Pseudomonadota bacterium
GACAAAGCCGATCACGCCACCGCCATACCCGGCTGGTGTCACCGGACCGACGCTGTAAAGGACGTTGGATCCGCCCGCCGATGCGCTGCCGGAAAACTGCAGCTGCGCGTTGGTGTAGCCGGTGCTCGTGGCCGCGACCACAAACTGCTGTGGACCGGCAGCCAGGTTGCTGATGCCCGTCCCTCCCACGGACAGCGATGGCGTGGTGCTGGTGCCCAACTGGAAAGTGTACGCCGCAGCGTCGGCCGAAAACTCGATGGCCCCGACGCTGGCCCCGGTCTTCGAGAACGTGATCGTGGTCTGCGTCGATGCGCCAAACGTCGCGGTATCGGTCGGCACCTCGGCCGGATACCAGTGGGCCGCGATGTTCCAATCGCCCGTCGCGGGCTGCGTGCTCCAGGTTGCGCTCGCCATGAGGGATCTCCTGAGATCGATCTCGGCCGATGCTAGCGAAGCGCTGGATGCTGCATAGCCTGAACATCCGTTGATCCCCGTGCGCAGCGGCCTGGGCCCGGGCGCTGGCCGCAACCCATGGGCGGTCCCCGCTGCCGGACATTTCTGTCAGCCTCTCCCTCAGAACTTTGATGCGCGGCGGCCGCGTCGCGGCCAAGTCTGTGGGGCAGTCGCGTCGCGTGGCGCTGGCACCCCAGTTGCATTTGGTTTGGGAACATGACCTCCCAACGACTGCTCATCGCCATCTTGCCGGCTCTTTGCGCACTGCTCTTGCACCCACGCGCTGCGCTGCCGGACGAGACGACTCCCCCGCCGACCGCGCTGGTCTACCGGGCTGCCGCGACGGGAATCGAGGCCGTCGACATCAGTGGAGGACAAGAGCGACCTATCGCTACGCTGCCTTTGCCGGGACCGATCCACAGCGTGCACGCGGCAGGCGACTGGCTGTACGTAGCGCGCGGCACGCTGGGCATCACGCTGGTCGATGTGCGCGATGCCGAGCATCCCGTCGAGGGCCTGTCCTTCGGCGGCGGGCCCAACGCCATCCGCGCCGAGACGCGCGGCTGGGCCGTGCTGGTCTATTACAGCGATGCCCCACCCGTCGCCTTCGCCCGCGAGAGCGTCGAGTCCCGCTCAAGGGCCGGAGGCGAGAGTCAGACAGCGCCGCGGCCGCTCATGGGCAGCGCCGCCTTCTCAGACGAGCAGGGTCCGCCCGATGCGGCGCAGACCGAGACCCTCGCCCGGCAGCGCGACCAGGAAGCCGACCCGCCGCGCGTGCTGCTGGCAGTCGGTGCGACGCTGGCGCTAAGCGGAGTCCTCTTGTCCGGGCTGGGCCTGTGGCAGCTACACGAGGGCGACAACGCCCGCCTGCAAGACCAGATCGCGCGACAGATGCGTCACCGCATGTGCAAGAGCTCAATCACCGACTGGTGCCTTGATCTATCGCTGGGGAATCTCTTTGCCGGCCTGGACCACGACATCGCCGGCACTTCGCTATTGGCCGCCGGCGCCCCCCGCCTGCTCGCCGCCGTGCCCATGCTACTGGTCGGAGGCGTACGCCTGCACCGCAGCCGACCGCGCCGCTAGCGGGCGATGTCCCAGGGATCGGCGCCGCGCCGCCGTGACCTCAAAACTTCAGGCGGTTCATCTCGTCGGCGATGTAGTCGGG
>DAORCZ010001572.1:0-1614 GCA_035345735.1 Pseudomonadota bacterium
AGCCGAGGATGGCTCGCGATTCCTGACGCAGGACGGCCATCTTGGCGAGGATGGCTGCCTTGGCCAGGTAGTAGGGGGGGCAGGGAAAGATCGAGGAGTCGTAGGCGTAGCCAAAGGCCTCCAGGACTTCGAGGACCGGGGCGCTGATTTCGTAGCCTGGACCGCGAAAGCCGACGGGCGGGCGGCCGGTCAGATCCTGCAGAGCGTGGTGACAGTCGCCGATCTCGCGCTCGATGCGATGCGGGGGTAGGCGAGCTAGATCGTAGGGATGGCTCTGCGAGTGGTTGGCCAGCTCATGTCCGGCGGTCGCGGCCTGGCGCAGAAGCCGCCGTCCGGTCTCGGTTGCCAGGTCGTCCCCGACTACAAAGAAGGTCGCGCGAATGCCGTGCTGGGCAAAGACTTCCAGGAAGCGCGGCAAGGCACGTCGCAGGATCACATCAGCCAGCGACGGATCGACGGCAGGCAGCGCGTGAATATGGTGGTAGCAGCGCAGCGGATCGAGATCGACCGACACACAGAAGCTGGGCGGGACGACCTCGCTGGGGCCGCGCCGACTCGCTGCATGACGGTCCGTACGTGAAGAGTTAGCCATGGCGGAGGCCTTTGAAGGAGGGGGGCTGCGCTGCGTCAGGTGAGTCTGTGGCGGCCGGCTGGAGGCGAGCCTGGCGGCGCTGGGCTCGTGCGGCGCGCAGCCCGGCGAGTCGCGGGCCCAGCTGGTCTTCAAACAGACGGTCGCAGCCGATGCACAGGTTCTGATAGGGCAAGCCGCCCGGCGTCTGGGTACGACAGAGGTCGAGGAACTCGGACTCGCCAAGTCCCAGCGGCCCGGCCATGGCCTGCGGCTGGCCCGCGTTGATGGCCTGGAAGACCGGATCGTCGACGAGTGACTGCAGAATGTCGAGCAGGGGTTCTTCTACGAGGTTGCCGAGGGCGCGCCGGGTCTTGAGGCAGCAAGGATAGACGTCGCCGCCCGGGTCGATCGAGACCTCGGAGCCGTCGTAGCGATAGTCCAGAAAGCCGCGGCCACCCGACCAAGCAGAGCAGAAGTTGTCGGCCAGCGTCGCGCGCGACAGGCCATTCTGCCAGGCCCGTCCGCGCGGCCAGATCTTGCCGATCCACGAGTCGGGAGTGGCACCAAAAAAGCTGTACGTCGGGCCATCCTCTTCGACCCACGAGCGCCCCTCGGGTGCTTGGTGGCCGCTGGGGCGCAGGCCGTGCTGGGTGAAGAGAGCGACCAGCCGCCCACGCAGTCGGTCCTGGGCAGCTGGCGTATCGATACCGACGTGGAACGAATCGAGGCCAGCCACCGAGATCATGTGAATGCCGCGCGCGACAAGCTCCGCGACGATTTCGCTGCTGAGCAGGTCCCCGGTGGTCTGGACGATCAGGCGCACCCCCTGGCCGCGATAGCGCGTCGACAGTCGCTCAAGGGCGGGGTAGGTGATGACGTCGCGGATCGCAGGGTGCAGTGCCTCCCCCCCCGCGAGGATGATGCGCGAGGGGCGATGGCGCAGGCTGCCGTCGAGGTTTTGGGTGGTTGACGATCGAGCTGCCGAGATCGCCGAGCGCATGGATGATCGCGGTGAACCAGTACGTCGTCTCGTTCCAGCCGAT
>DAORCZ010001573.1:0-1611 GCA_035345735.1 Pseudomonadota bacterium
CGCGAGCGCCTGCTGGAAGTGCGTGAGCTGACGCAGTGGCAGGCGCAGTACGACAACTTCGGCACGCTGCTTTCGGGGCCACAGCTGGGCTACGCGCAGCGGCTGCGGCAGAAGTATCGCGGCGAGCTGGCCCCGGCCCTCCTGGACCTGATTCGCAAGAGCGTGCGGGCTCAGCGCCGACGCCTGCTGAGTGGGCTGTTGACGCTGGCCGCGGTGGTGGTGCTGCTGAGCGGACTGAGCCTGCTTGCGCTGCGCAGTGCCCGACGCGCCGACGAGCAGCGTCAGCTGGCGGTGCTTGGCGAGCGAACCGCGCAGGCCCGCCTGCTGAGCCTTTATGCCGAGGGCCTGATCGACAGCAAGCCCGATGCCGCCCTGCTGATCGCGGCCCGCGCCTATGCGCTGCGGGCCGAGGCCGCGACGCGCAGCGCGCTCCTTGGGGCCCTGCTGGGCAGCGATGCCATCCTGCGCTTTTTGCCCGTTCCTGCTCCGTCGGCCGCGACCGCATCAGGTGCCCCGGCCCGCGTGCACAGTGTGGCTTTTAGTCGCGATGGCAGCCTGCTTCTGGCCGCCGCCGGCAGCGCGGGTTTTCTGCTCTACGGCCTGCCCAGCGGTCGCCTCCTCGCCCAGCGCCGTCCTCTCGGCCAGCTCAAGACCCCTCCCGAGCTCTACGCCGTCGCCGTCAGCCCCGATGGAGCGAGCGCCGTCGCCGCCGGCCAGGGTGGGCAGATCTTCCTGTTTTCGCTGCGCGATCCGGGACGTCCAGAAGAGGTCATCAGCACCTCGGCTCGCGCCCTGTACAGCCTCGACTACAGCCCCGATGGTGCCCGCCTGGCCGCCGGCACCGGCGATGGCCACGTCGTCGTGATCGACATGGGGCATCGCCTGCAGCCCGTCGCCGCGCCTTGGTCGTCCGGCTCGGCCCAGATCATCGCCGCCATCGCCTACGAGCCCGGCGCCGGCACCCGGCTCGCCGTAGTCGGCAACAGCGGCGCGCTCAGCGTCCATGCCGCCGCCGACGGCACCCCGCTTCTGGGACCGCTGCCCGGCGGTCACGGCTACCTCAGCAGCGTCGCCTGGCAGCAAAACGGCAGAACCCTCGCCGCCGCGAGCGAGGACGGCGGCGTCCTGCTCTGGGACAGCACCACCGGCCAGCGCCTGCCTGGCAGCCCCACCTCCCCCACCGCCGCCCTCAGCGCCGTCGCCTACAGCCCCGACGCCCACCTCCTTGCCAGCTGCGGCCTCGACGGCCAGCTCACCCTCACCCCCCTGTCCGCCCCCGACACCAAAGAGCCCCCCTTCCGCTCCCCGGGCGGCCCCATCTATAGCTGCGCCTTCTCCCCAACCCCCCCCCTCCTCGCCACCGGCCTCGACAGCCAAATCCTGCTCTGGGATACCGGACGGCACCCCTCTGTGCATCGTCGACGCGTGCCGGCCTTGGTGAGTGCGATGGTGGCGATGGGGGAGGGCGAGGAGGTGGTGGTTGGGGAGGTGGATGGGGGGCTGCGGCGTTGGGGGCGGGCACGGGGGGAGCTGGGGGCGCCGGTGGCGGTGCACAGGCGGGCGGTGAATGCGCTCTCGCGGGGGCGGGGTGGGCGGTGGGTGGCGTCGGGG
>DAORCZ010001574.1:0-1609 GCA_035345735.1 Pseudomonadota bacterium
TGGTGTGATAGCCGTCGTGCGGCTTGCGTAGGTTCTCGACGATGAAGCGCCCGGCAGAGCGCACGCGCCAGCGCCGAGACTTGTGGATCCTCAGCAGGATAGGGCCGCGCCGGCGATGCCGAAGCGTCGAGAGGGCCAGCGGCGCCCAGGGGCGGCCGAGCGGGTCGCGCTGCTGCTCACTGAGGTAGTCAGAAAGCAGGCGAGCCCCACGCATCGCAGCAAGGGTCAGGCCCTGCCCGTCATTCGACAGGCGGCCGAAGCCCTTGCTTAGATCGCGAAGCCCTTGGAAGTCGCCAGTGACCGACACACAGAGTGTACGCAGCAACTAGATCGGCGGCGCCCAGGGGTCCTTTGTCTGCGGCTTGGCCCAGTCGTTAAACGACGTGCCGGGGGCTTTCTCGATCACGCCGCGGGCTGCAGCCTTCACGGCATTGCGACCGCCGCGCAGGCCTTCCAGCCACTCGCGAGCGTCTTTCGGATAGTGGACTTTGTGATCCTGCTGCCGCTGCACGCCGATCTTGCAATACAGCTGCCACCGAGCGAGCCAAGCCGCGTGCATCGTCCAGTTGGCGGGAACAGCAGTGATATCGGGGTCGAAGCTTCCGGCGGCGGACTCAATGATCTCCGCCTCCACTGCGGCCACGATATCGACGATGTCCGGGCTGGGCGCGGTGGTAAATGCCCAGGTGTCGCCGGCCACGAACGAGGGCGCCGGGTCGCCGTTTTGGAACTTGAACCGCAGGCCTAGCGATGTCGCATCAATGACCGCCGTATCCCGGTTGTCTGAGACAACGCGCGAGCGAGCGAACGTGATGCCGCCATCCAGGCTCAGGGAAAACTTCGGCAGCGCTCCGAGGTTCGCCGTCTCACTGACGTTGATCTCGCCGCCGAGGTCGCAGCGCAGCACGCATTCGAACGTATCGATCGCGATGCCGACGGCTTCGATCGTGCCGGTGCTGCTGCCTGTGAGCGTGAGGGGGGAGATGTCGCCGGGCTCGATGCCCAGCTTGCCCTCCATCGCGTCGCCGAACAGCAGGCGCGATGGAGTGGCGAGGCGGAACCACTTTTGCGGGGTGAGGATGACGCCCATGGGCTAGCCCTCAGCGTCGGCGATGTCCAGATAGGCGGTGAGCCCGTCAACCTCCCCGGATTCGCAGACGAGGATGACGGGGCCCGAGATGCCGCCAGCGCGAAACAGCCGATCAGCTCGGCCATTCAGCTTGGTCGCATCGACCGTGCATGGGGTGCTGGCGACTGTGTCGTCTCCATCCCCCATGAGCGGCCACCATGCGCCCTTGAAGAGGTAGTACGGCCGCACCGCGGCGATGTCGCTGTCGTGGTGCAGCCGCACCCGCAGGGATGCCCGGCTGATGAGCTGCAGATAGTCCATCCCCTTCGTCATCCCCGTGAGGTTGACGGAGGGGAGGCTGGCTAGCTCGTATACGGTGAGCTGTGCCATGGACTAGCTGCTGATCTTCACTTTGTAGATCGCGAACGGGAAGGCGTAGGTGCAGCCGAAGGTGCAGAAGCAGTGGGCGAGTAGTTCCTTCTGCGTCACCCAGCGTTCCGTGCCTGACTTCAGCTCGTCGATGTCCGGGGCATCCGGCAT
>DAORCZ010001575.1:0-1601 GCA_035345735.1 Pseudomonadota bacterium
GCTAATGCCCAAGCCGCGCTTGCCCTTGTCGGCCTACATTCCTGCCCGTCGGACGCGGCAGCGCAACGGTGATGAGTTCCTCTCGCGCCCGCGCTTCCTCGCCATCTCAGAATTCGGGCCGCGCTCTATCGTCTACCACGAAGGTTCGCGCTATGTAGTGAACAAGGTCATTCTGCCCGTCGATGGCGATAGCGCTCGCCTCACCTTGCGGGCGCTCCAGTGCCGCGACTGCGGTTATATCCATCCGGTTGGGGAATCAAACCCCGA
Organism: Pseudomonadota bacterium; assembly: GCA_035345735.1. Lineage (GTDB taxonomy): Bacteria > Myxococcota_A > Polyangia > Palsa-1104 > JAEUJZ01 > JAEUJZ01. The sequence continues at coordinate 268 of DAORCZ010001575.1, forward strand.
CCGCTGCGAAAGCTGCAAGGGTGACACGCTGCAGGAGTTCTCGAACCTCTTCCGCATGTCTAACGTGTCGGCCCTCCGCCGTGATCGCATCAACTCCGATGAAGAGGAGCGCTTCCGGCTTGGCTTCGAGATCAAGACCGGCGTCCGCTTCGCCGAGCGTGGCGGCGAGCGCTCAGTGCTCTATGCGCAGCTGCTTGATGCCAACGGCAGCGAGCTGGCCACTCTGCAGTACGGGCACGCAGCAACCCTTTGGCGCATGAACCTTGGATGGCGCAGGCGGCGGAAGAATGCACCCCTGGGCTTCATGCTCGATATTGAGCGCGGCGGTTGGGCGCGGAGTCAGGACGGCCCTGATGCCGATGATGCACCCGACGTAGAGGATCCGCATAGCCCCAAGCAGGAGCGGGTGATCCCCTTCGTCGAAGACCACCGGAACTGCCTCGTCCTTCAGCCTGCATCCGAGCTCGATCGCACCCAGATGGCATCGCTGGAGGCGGCGCTCAAGGCCGCCCTGCAGGCCCACTTCCAGCTAGAGGATCGCGAGCTCATCACTGAGCCACTGCCAAGTGCAGAGAATCGCAAAAGCATACTCCTGTACGAAGCATCCGAAGGCGGAGCCGGTGTTCTGCGCCGGTTGGTCGAAGATCCGCGAGAGCTGCCGCAGGTGGCGCGTCTCGCGCTGGAGTTGTGTCACTACGAGCCAAATGCGACCGCAGATGCGGTCACTGAGCAACCTCCTGAACCGGGCGAAGACCCCCTCGAAACCTGCGAAGCCGCTTGCTACGACTGCCTACTGAGCTACTACAACCAGCGTGACCATCAACATCTGGACCGTCGCAGTCTGCCGCCCATTCTGCTCAGCTGGGCGACTTCGAATGTGCGCACCTCTCCAGCGCCTCGCCCGCGAGCTGAGCAGCTAGAGCGACTGTTGCGGCTGTGCGACTCGGGCCTTGAGCGGCGATGGCTCACTCACGTCGAGCAACGCGGCCATCGCTTGCCAACAGAGGCGCAGGCGCTGGTGCCTGACTGCTTCGCACGCCCCGACTTCCTATACCGAGCCGACAACGTCGCGATCTTCATCGACGGTCCACATCACGACACCGCTGACCAGCAAAAGACTGATCGAGCCCAGAAGGAGGCTCTAGAAAATCGCGGGCTGACCGTGGTTCGCTTCCATCACGCCGCTGACTGGAACGGCACACTCGATCACTATCCGAGCGTTTTCGGTAGGGCCACAGCAACGGTGTCGACACCGGCATCACCAATGCCTGCGGCAGCATCTTCAACCAAGCTCGATCTCGACTGTTTCACTGCCCGTTGGCATGGCCCTCTGC
>DAORCZ010001576.1:0-1595 GCA_035345735.1 Pseudomonadota bacterium
CATACTGCAGACCATTGACGCCAGTGCCGACCCTGGACGACGCGATCAGCACGTCCACCTTGCCCCCCTCTTTCTTGAACTCGGCTAGGTCGGCGTCGTTCGTCTCGCCAGTGAGCACGCCGACCCGAAGGCCCGCGGTATTTAGCGCCTGGCGCAGCGTGGCGACGATGCCCTCGACGTAGTGCGTGTAGACGAGCACCTTCTCACCGGGGGCGATGTGAGCAAGGATCGTCGGCAACCGCAGCTCGGTGAGCACCTGTTCAAGCTCAAGCACGGTTCCCCGACCCACGGCACGGATGCGATCGAGGTCGCTAGTGCAGTCGATCTCGGGCTTGTGGACCTCGAGCTGGATCTTGTAGTCGGGGCGCCAACGAGTGCCCAGCGTGACCAGCCGCTGATACAGCCGCATGCAGTTCTGCACGCTGGGCGTGACGTCGATGTCGTCGTGGCGGTGCCCGGTGATCATCTCCACCAGGCTCTTGCCCTCTTGCAAGGTGTTGATGACCGGCGTGCCTGACATGCCGAGAACGCACAACTCGGCGTTCTTCTTGGCTGCCTCAAGCACAAGCCCCTGGACCAGCCGCTTGCGCTTGCTGACGGCGGCTGTGGCCTCGCGGTGCTTGGCGTAGTGGATCTCGTCGATGACGATGAAGTCGATGATGAACTTGTCGACCAGCTCGACCAGCTTCGCCTCCGAGTTGGGCTGCTGGAACTGCTCGAAGTTCATGATCAGGTAGCGCGGCTTGCCAAGCAGCGCATCGCTCCACGTCGGCTCCCACGTCTTGGTGGCCACGTCGCTGCCTGGAAAGGCCCCGGCGATCTCGTCGGCCCAGTTCGTCACCACCGCGTTGGGGCAACAGACGATGGTGAGCCCAGCGCTGACCACTCTGGTCGCGAGGATTGCTGATAGCGTCTTGCCGGCGCCCATGCCCGACCAGTTGCCGAAGCGTCGCTGCTCGCGCACGCACACCGCAACGCGGCGCTGCATCAGGTTGGGCAACACCACGTCACCCTCGGACTCCAAGCGGAATGAGTAGCCCTTGGGGATCGAGAGTGCTTCCGCTTCGCGAAACTCGCCCAGAAACCGGTCGCGGACGATGGTCGAATAGGTGTCGCCGTGAAACGCCTCTGCCTGGGCGCGTGCGGCCTCGGGGTCGACGTAGGCGTGGCGCCACAGCTTGGCTTTGGCGCTGTCCAGCAGGAACTTCACGGTCTCGGCGTCGGCGCTGGCCATCAGGACGTTGTCGAGTGCAGACAGCGCATCGCGCGTCTCGACCACTGGCAGCGCGTCGCCACCCGCGCCGTCGGTCTGCGCCGTAGCGACTGCGGTGGCGTCCACCTCGCGGCTGACGTCGATGGTGGCCCCTTCATCCCCGGCCTGTCCAACCGGTGCGGCAGGCAGCGCATACGGATCGCTGGCGGCGGGCTTGGCGGCGACCTTCTGCGTGGCCTCGACCAGCTCCAGCTTCAGCGGGTCAGGCGGTGGCGGCGCAACCAGTTCGTCGAGGGCAGACGGCTTCCCGTCGGCGAACTTCTGTAACTCCTCCGGCGGGAAGCGGCCGCTGGTCAGCGCCTGGACGAACGGCTTGCCTTTG
>DAORCZ010001577.1:0-1594 GCA_035345735.1 Pseudomonadota bacterium
AAGGCGGCGCAGCGCGACGATGAGGTTGAAGCGCTCGCCGGCAGCGCTGCGATGTAGGCCGGCTTCGATGAAGGGCAGGGTGGCGGCCCCTTGCGTCAGCAGTCCGTTGACGGCGCGATCAAGCGCGGCGCCCTCGGCCGAGGCGACGGCTTGCACGGCGTTGGCTAGCTCGGGGCGGTGGGTATCGCAGCCCGGCACAGCCAGCCCAGCGCAAAGCAGGAGCCCCAAGTAGCCGGTCGCTCGTCGCCGGGGGATCGATACGTCTCGACGGGTTGGGCGCGTGCCGGCGCCGCGGTCATTCGCTGGGGGGAGTGCGCTTGCCGACATGCCGCCCCGAGGATATCTGGAGCGTCGGCGCGCCGTAAAGTCTGCTAATACTGCCGGCTTCGATGTCCACGCCGAAGCCTGAACCTCCTGCGCCGTCTGCGCCTGTCCTGTCCCCCAAAGCGGGCGAGCCGATTCCCGCAGCTTCGGCGGCTGTCTCGTCGCTGGGGGCCTCGGCAGCAGCGGGTCGGATAGGGCTTGCCGACCTGGCGGCGCAGTACCGCGCGCTAAAGCCGGCGATCGATGCGGCGGTTGCTCGCGTGCTGGCGAGCGGTCGCTACGTCCTGGGGCCCGAGGTCGAGGCCTTCGAGTCCGCGCTCGCCGATTACCTGACCCCGGCGGGCGGCCAGCGACCACACGTCATCGCCCTGTCTTCGGGAACCGATGCGCTGCTCGCGGCAGCGATGGGGCTGGATCTGGGACTTGGCTGCGGGCGCTCCGTGCGGCAAGACCTGACCACGCCCGATCGAGCAAATCGGTCGGCCGACCCAAAGGTGGCAGGGCAGGGCGAAGTGGTCACGACGGCGTTTAGCTTCTTCGCCACGCCCGAGACCGCGCTGCGCCTCGGCCTGCGACCGGTCTTCGCCGACCTGGAACCCGACGGCTTCAACGCCGATGTCGGCGATCTGCTGAGCAAGATCTCGCCGCGCACCGTGGCGCTTCTGCCCGTGCACCTGTTTGGTCTGCGCATGGACGTTGCGCCGCTTGTCGCCACCGGCTTGCCGGTCCTCGAAGACGCGGCGCAGACGCTCCTGCCGGGCCTGGGACAGACCGCGGCCTGTGCCTCGCTGAGCTTCTTTCCGACGAAGAACCTGGGCGCGGTGGGCGATGCCGGCGCGGTGGTGACCTGCGACGCAGGGCTCGCGGCGCGGATCATTGATATGCGCCAGCACGGCTCGCGACCCAAGTACGTGCACGCGCTGTGGGGCGGCAACTTCCGCATGGACCCGCTGCAGGCGGCGATCCTGCGCGTCAAGCTGGCCTATCTCGATGCCTGGCAGGCGGCTCGTCGGCGGCACGCCGCGCACTATCACCAGGCCCTGGCGCTGCTTGTGCAAGCCGGGGTGCTGCGCCTGCCCCCGTCGCCGCAGCAGGCCCCCGAGCACGTCTATCACCACTTCGTAATCCGCGCCCCCCGTCGCGACGCGCTGCGCAGCTTCCTTTCTGCCCGCGGCATCGAGACCGAGGTCTACTACCCCCAGCCCCTGCACCTGCAGCCCTGCTTGGCCGCGCTCGGCTACCGCCCCGGCTCGCTACCCCGCTCGGAAGC
>DAORCZ010001578.1:0-1593 GCA_035345735.1 Pseudomonadota bacterium
TCTCAAAAACACGGGGCCGGTTTTCCGTCGCTGTGCCGTAGTTTACGGGGTCGAATCGTTTGACAGTCGGTAAGATTTATATGTGCCTTGGATAACAATATTTACATCGTGGCCAATGGTCGGACTTACGCGGAAATGTGCAGGGTGTCAGCGGCTGCGGTAGTTCGGTGCAGGGGTCGCGGTTGCGCGCATACGGCGGGGGCGGGTGTGGGGTTGTGCGGTGGCGCCTGCTAGTTCGGCGATGCGGTTGGGGTCGTTGGCCAGCAGGGTCAGGGTCGCCAAAATCACGGGGCTGGGGTTGCCGCCGCCGTTGCGCAGTCGCGAGAGGTAGCCTTGAGAGAGGCCGAGCACATGCTCGATCCGTCGCTGGCTGAAGATGCGGCAGACGCGATCGATAGTGGTTCGGGCTTGCTGCTTTCGATCGGTGTTGATGATGTCCCGGATACGGGCGGCGGTGTCGCGATCGAGCGGTTCGCCGAGTTCGATCATTTCAAGCTCAGCGACGGACACGCCCAGCCGATCGGCAAGTTTGGCGAGCGTCAACCCTTGTGAGACTCGCCAGGATTTGACCCAGGCGTTGATCATTGGTCCCTCGCTGGGCGGCGGCGCTTGGGGGCCGGGCTAGCGGCGCCGTCGGCGATGACGGCGTCGAGGGCTTTGGCTTGCGCTTTGGTCGGCTCCACCCTGCCCAGCTCGATCGCTCTTAGCTGTGGAATGGAGAGGCCGGCGCGGATCGCGGTCTCTTCTTGGGTCAGATTGGCCTCCTCTCGTCGCCTGGCCCAGCGTGGAGCGCGAGTTTTCTTGGCGTCGGTCATGTGTCCTCGGTGGGTGTCTCTGGGGAGCTGCTCTAGAAGCTTCTGGCCAGCGTCGAAGGCTTCGATCGCGTCGTGCATCACCTCCGGCCGGTCGTGATGAGAGACTCGGCGCGAATCGGCAAAGGCGCCCGGGTCCGCACGCGCGGTGATGTACTCGTCGAGGGCGGCCCGCAGCGTCCTAACGGCGGTGGGGTAATCGACCTCGTCGAGAGAGATCCGAAGCTCTGCGCCCGACAGAGGGCTGGGCAGATCCAGCGCTTCACAGAGGCGGGCGATCGTCGATCGCGTCGGTTGATGGTTGCTGACCTCCAGGTTCTTGATCGTCGATTCGGCGACGCCCGAAATCGTCGCCAGCATGGGGCGGGTTAGGTGCTCCGCTTCTCGGGCTGGGCGCACCACGTCGGCCCCCCAGCGGTGCGTCAGCTTGGCGCTACGCAACGGCATGACGGGTCGAGGGCCGCAGGGCGAGCGGTAGCAGCGCGAGCGCATCGATGCGGGTCTGGCAGCGGTCGAGCCAGATCGGGTCGATGACCTGGGGATCGTCGCTGGCTAGCTCCTCGGCGATCTCGCGGTACAGAGGGGCGCCGAGGTTCAGGCGCTCGCAGGTCTCGCAGTCACATTCTGGGCCGTGTGGCTTCAGCATCCGGTGCCCTCCCGCTTAATGGTTCGCTTGAGGTTTCCGAGGCCCGCGGCGAGCCCCGCCAAGTGGACAGCGGCGTCGGCACGCTGCCCCATCGACAGCGGCGCCGTGGGTTCGTTGACCTCGTGCCGGAGCGCG
>DAORCZ010001579.1:0-1591 GCA_035345735.1 Pseudomonadota bacterium
ACGCGGCGCAGCCAGCTTGCGCGCGAGCGGCAGGTGCCGCTGCAGTAGGTCGCTCGTCGATCGGTCAGTACCGCGCGACACAGCTTGCACAATTGCATGTCCATATCGAACCCTCCAATGAGCAAATTGGCGCCCAGCCGCTCCTCAGACCTACTGGTAGGTCTGCAGGTAGCAAGAAGCGCCCGATCAGGATGCGCGCCAAAACCGATCGTCAGACAGTCCAAGCATAGCACGATCGACACCGATCGCAGCGAGCGATTGATAGCGGACGGACGGTCCGCTTGCTGCGGTAGAATTCCTAAATGAGAATCGTCTGTTAGGATCCGATGGTCACCCGGCCGGGCGTCCGACAGCAGGCGCGTCAGACGGTAGATCTCGTGCGTTTGGCGCATTCGATGCTATGATCGCTATCAGTTCCGTCAACTCAATGTAGGACAATATCATGCACTCTGTTATTGAGCATCTTCGTTCCCGTGCGCCGGCCAGCGCCGCCTTTTTTCGTCTTGTGGGGCGCACGCCGCGAGGGGAATACGTACTGTTTCCTCGCGACAGTCATTCCGTGTATGGCCTGGGCGAGGCGCCGCGCGGGCTTCTGCCGGGTACGTATCAGGTCTTCTACTTCGACACTGCGGGCCAGCAGATTCAGCATGCTCGCGTCGAGCTGAACTTGAGCGAGGCACTGGCAGCAGAGCTCGGGCCGATAGATGGAGCAGGAATCCAGGGCAGCGTCGGCGCTATAGAGAATGCAGCGCACCAGCTTCATGCTGCCAAGGGTCAGCTCTCGCTGCCGCTGCCGCCTGCAGCCCTGACTGCGACATCCAGCGCAGCGAGCGCGCAGCTCGCGCTGACGCGGGAACAGGCCGCGCACAAGATGTCGCTGGAGAGCGACCAGCAGAAGTACGCCTTCATCCAGAGCTCCGTCCATGCGCGTGAGATCGGAGAGGCCGTGATGGTCAACCGCATGCTGCGGCAAGAGATGATGGAACTGAACAAGCAGCTCCAGCTGGGCAGCCAGGCGGCCTTCGCCGATGTCGAGAAGCAGCTGGCTGCCATCCGACTAATCCGCCAGGCGCAGAAGGAAGTCTTGCAGGACTTGAAGGAAATGGAGACCCCCGCGCAGCCTCAGAAGATTGACTGGTTTCCCCTGGCGAATCATGCGGTCAAGACCGTCTCGGAGATCGGTGTGGCGCTGGTGAATTCGTGGTCTAGCTCGGCGGCCACTCAGGCGGCCTCTCGACCAGCCCCTTTGCCAGCGGCGCAGGCGGCCCCTCCGCCGGCCCCTTCATCAGCCCCTCAGGCGGTCGCTACACCAGCCCCTCACTCAGCACAGCGTGCTCCAGCGTCGTATCCGACAGCGGATTTAAGAGACCAGCCGGACCCGCCTGCAACGCCCAGGAGTCTCACTCCTCGGCGAGAGCCCGCGCCGGAGTCAAGACCCTCGGCGTTCGATGTATTCACTCTTCGAGATCGTCCCGAGAGTGACTGAAAGACCCGAGAGCCTGCGCTCGAGCCAAGCCTTGCTCCAAGCCCAAAAGCAACGTTGCGACGTGCGGCTGCAGGTCATCAGGCAACCGCCCCGTCCGATCACAGC
>DAORCZ010001580.1:0-1588 GCA_035345735.1 Pseudomonadota bacterium
ACCACACCCCAGAACTGCGGGCCGCCCTGGCGCGCGAGGAAACAGCGCATCTGGCGACGCTCGCAGAGCTCGATGAGGTACGCGCGGAGTGGGCCGCCGAGGTCGAGCGCCTGAAGACTGCCAACCAGGCCCTGGCCGCGGAGAACGCGCGGCTGGTAAATGAGGTAGGGGATGCCGATCAGAAGTTGGCGCAGATCAGGGAGCGCGTGCGCCGCTGGGAAGACCAAGAAGACGGGGCAACCGACAACATGGAAGATATCGCCCGTATTGTGAGGGATTTATTATGAGCCTCAGAGAGAAGATTGAAGCGATGCCGCGGTGGGGATTGAGAGCAGATAGCGTTCTCCAGAGTATGGAGCCGTGGAACAACGGACAATACCTCTTGCGCGCTGATGTCCTGCGCATCGTCGCCGAGCATGAGCAGCAGAGCGCGGACCTCATCGCGGCGATTTATGGATTCGTCGCGCTGTGCACCCGCTACGAAAACATTCTGCTACTTCACCCATGCGGTAAGTGCACCTGTGGAGGCGAAGGGATTTGCGGGTGGTGCGAGATCAGCAGCCTGAAAGAGCGGATTGAAGAACTAGAGGACTACACGAAAGGATGTGGTAAGCCTGTTAATCTACTATCAGCTGAGGGCGAATCAATAGGCGTCGCAGTAACGGCGCCCCCGGTCGGTCAAGCCGGGGGCAATGGGACTCCGACATGTGCGAAGTGCCGGCAGCCCATGAGGCACGACGGTGGCCCCGACTATTCGTGTGACACATGCGGAACCAAGCACACGGTACGCGCTGGCGAGCAGATGGCCCGGCAGCAGGTTCCCGCCGAGGTGCGGCCGCGATTTGGCGCACCTGGCCGGCAGAGATTCCCCCGCTTGTGCCGATGGATCCGCGCGAAGAGGTGGCGCATGGGTTCGATCTAGGCAGCCGACCCTACTTCGTTCATGGCCAAGGCGATGGGCGGTTCGCGCTTGGACCGTTGCTATGAAGTCGTGCGCGGCGACCTCGTATGCCGCGCAAAATAGTTCAGAAAGTGCGATCATCCGGCGCTCAAAAGGCGTCTTAGAGAGTGGAGGTTCATAATGCCCAAGATCCGCGAAGAGTTCCGAGCGAATGCCCTGACCAATGAGGCCGGCGACAAGCTGCGCATCATCCGCGAGTCCTTCAGCGCGCTCTTGACCAACATCGAGACGGTCGCGCCGCCGGGTCGCCACTTGGCCCTGGTCAAGACCAAGCTCGAAGAAGCATGTATGTTCGCGGTGCGCGCCGTGGCTGTCGAGCGCTCGAACCAGGCGGCGGTACAGGTGGGCAGCGAGTGCACCGAGGCAGCGCTGATCGGGGAGTACGAGCGGAGGATGCGAGACGGGCAGAGAGCGCTTGATGCGGCGGGAGTCAATCACACGCTGTAGCCGCGCTGAACGGTTGACAGGCGGGGCGGGATGGGGTAGGAAGCGGGAAGTCCTGGGTGCAGCCAGGGCCTGGTCAGATACTCGGTCAATCAGCCGGGTCGCGAATGCTGACCGCCGGGTTTGATGTGACGGTCGCTCGGCACGCTGCCCCGTCCTCGTAAGAGGCGGGGCTTTTTTATG
>DAORCZ010001581.1:0-1588 GCA_035345735.1 Pseudomonadota bacterium
AGTCAGCAGCGACCCAGGTCAGCATTCTGGATACCGCGCTCGCCGATCTGGCCGATCTGCGCGGCCGGTTGGGTACTACCGAAAGGGCGAAGCTGGAGCTTCACGTCGACGCCCTGCGCGAAGTCGAGCGTCGGGTGCAAGGGCTCGGCGCGATGATGCCGGGGAGCGGTGACTGCAAGAACCCGCGCATCGATGTTTCTGGGATCGGCAGCAGCGCCTGGTACGACCCGATGTACTTCCCGCAGATCCTGCGGGCCCAAGTCGACCTCCTGGTGCAGGCCATGGCCTGTGGGCTGTCGCAGGTCGGGGTGTTGCAGGCCTCGTATCACACCAGCGAGCTGATCATGAGTCGCTTCCCAGCGACGGAGATGTACGACCCCGGCTTCGACATGCGCAGCCACCAGGCCTCGCACTACGGGGCCAGCCACGATCGCAGCAAGCGCGAGTTCCGCGACTACTTCTCGCAGCGACGCTATTGGGTTGCGCAGTTCGCATACCTGCTGCAGCAGCTAAAGAGCCGCCCCGAGGACAGCGGCACCATGCTCGACCACTCGATCGTGCTCTTGTGCACCGAAGTCTGCGACGGCAACACCCACAGTCACGACAACATGCCCTTCATCCTGGCCGGTCGTGCTGGTGGTCGACTGTCGACGGGGCGGCTGCTGGACTACAGCGGTCGTCGTCACGCCGATCTACTGATCAGCATCGCGCAGGCGATGGGGCAGGGAATCAGCCGGTTCGGCGACAACAGCAGCGGCCCGCTACCGGGGCTGCTCTCTTAGCGACCGTCGGCGAGGTCGGGCGCGCTAGAGCGTGCACTTCTGCGGCTGGTAGCTCGCCCCGCACTGACAGCGACAGTCCATGGCGGTCATCGCGTCCGCTTGGGCGCACCGCGGCACCACCTTGCGATAGCTCGTAGCACTGCGTCCCGCTCGATCGCGAAACGTGATCTGCAGGAATAGCTCGCTGTCCACGATAGAGATGTCGAGGGGGTTGGGGCAGGTCGAGATGTTGGCCGTATCGTTAGGATTCGGCGCCGATAGCTGCCAGCCGCTCGTCGGACTTGGCACGGGAAAGCTGACCGGCAGCGGGATAACCCCGACGGTGCGCTCATCGGAATACAGCACCGCCCCGGGTTGACTGAGTGGCGTGCCGTCGGTAGCCCGGGCGCGCCTCAGCTCACCCAACAGGCTGCCGCCGCCCTGGCTACTGAAGTTGTGCAATGCGGCCCCGACAAACAGGACATAACCGCCCTGGATTGGCGGCAACAGATCCAAGCTGTCGCCGTCAGCTACAGGCACCAGGCGGTCGAGCGAGCGGCTGAGTTGAGCGGGCACTAGCTCGGGGGGACCGTCGAATGTCTCACCACAGGCCAGCATGCAGCAGACCAGGCTCGCAAGGGCGCCCGGTCCGTGCCAAATCGACGGCCCGACCGATGCGTGCGAGCGCTCCCTGAGTGGGCCTGCACCAGCAGCCGAACCGACGCTGCTGGGTCGCGTGCCGGAGACCTCTGCGCAGGCGTTGAATTGCCCGGCGGCAGTCGAGTACGCTGCATCCATAGCGTCTCGTTCGCAAGAAGATCGTCGAA
>DAORCZ010001582.1:0-1587 GCA_035345735.1 Pseudomonadota bacterium
CCCACGACGTCCGCTGCCCAGCGAGGCTCCGCCCCCGCAGTCGCTCTTTGCGCGGGCCGGCTATCACTTGCTCGATCTCGCGGCGCCGATTGTCGAAGGCACCTACGCGGCGGCCCTGGCCTCGGCGGGCTGCGCGGCGGCGGCGACAGATTCGGTGCTGCGTACGCGCGGCGTGGCCTTCGCGCTCTGCCGCCCTCCGGGGCACCATGCCGGGCGCGACTTCGCGGGGGGCTTCTGCTACCTGAACAACGCCGCCCTGGCCGCGCATCGTCTGCAAGCGGCACTGGGGGAGCGCGTCGCCCTGCTCGATCTCGACTATCACGCCGGTCATGGCTCCCAGGACATCTTTTATGAACGCGCCGATGTGCTGACGGTATCGCTGCACGCCGATCCCGCCTGGGAGTATCCGTTCTTCGTCGGTCATGCGCACGAGACCGGGGCCGGTGCGGGCCTCGGCTGTCATCGCAACCTGCCGCTACCTCGTGACACCGATGATGCCCACTACCTGCGCACGCTCGATGAGGCGCTCCCCGCTCTCGCCGTGCAAGGCCCGGCGGCGCTCGTCGTCTCGATGGGCTTCGACATCTACATCGACGATCCGCTAGGCCGCTTTCGCATTACGCGGGCAGGTCTGCACACCATCGCCGAGCGCGTGGCGGCCCTGCGCCTGCCCACCGTCCTAGTGCTGGAGGGCGGCTACCACACCGCCGACCTAGGCGAAAACGCCGTCACCTTCCTGCGACCGTTTCTGGCCGCCTAGCTACGGCGCGGCGAACCCAAAGCGCGAGAGCACAGCCTGTCCCTGTGCCGACTGAAGCAGCGCACCGAACTGCCCCGCCGCCCCTTCATCGCCGCCCCGCACAATGCCGAGCGCCTGCACGAGCGGCGCATACAGCGCCTGTGGCACGACGGTGTAGGAACCACCGCTGCTAATCGCCAGGGCCCGCGCGCCCAGCACGATCTCGGCGTTGCCAGTCGCGACGAACTGCTGCGCCTGCCGCACGTTTTCGCCAAACACCAAGCGCCGCGCGACCAAATCGTAGATGCCGGCCGCCCGCAGCGCCTGGACCGCTGCCAGGCCATACGGCGCATGCTCGGGGTTGGCGAGCGCGATGCGTTGATACTGCGGCTGGGCTAGCTCGGCGACCGTCGCTGGCAGCGCCCCCGCAGGCCCAGCCCACAGAACCAAGGCACCGCGGGCATAGCGCGCAAGCGAGCCCGGTACCAGCCGACCTTCGCGCAACAGCGCCTCGATATGCTCGACGCTGGCTGCGGCGTACAGGTCGAACGGCGCGCCATGGCGAATCTGCTGCGCCAGCGCCTGCGAGCCCGCGAAGCTAAGCACCACCTCCCGGCCGTAGCGCTGCTGATAAAGCTCGGCTAACGCGCGAAAGGCCGGCTCCAAGTCCGCCGCCGCCGCCACACGCAGCGCCCGCTTTGCCGATTCGGCCGCGCGATCGCGACAGCCCAGCGCAGCCATAGCCAGCAGCCCACCCGCAAGCTCGCGCAGCGCCTCCCGCCGACCTGGTAGTCGTCGCGGTTGAGCCGAAGATTTCGCAATTTTTTGCGCGCACATGGGCGGACAGT
>DAORCZ010001583.1:0-1584 GCA_035345735.1 Pseudomonadota bacterium
ATCATCCGAGCGGCACGCGTCACCGTGAGCACCACACGTACCCAAGAGGGAACTATCCCAAAAATGAAGCGTACTGATGTCTGGATTGGTCTGGTCGAGGTGCAGCCTCAGCCGGGTAACGACGCTCTCAGGGGTGCCAAAGGGGCCTTCGTGAATGTCGTGGCGCTTGCCCCAACCGAGCAGGAGTACAGGGCCCTCGTTGACGCCACCATGGCCGAGTACGGATTCTCGATCATCAAGTACAGCGATGTGGCGAGGCTAGACGACTGGAAGAGAAGCTACCGGCTTCATCCTGAGCTGGATCAGCTGGCCAACGGGCTAACGAAGGAATACGCGATTCAGTTCGGCGAGTTTCAGTCCTATCTTCACGAGCATGATGCGTAGGACTTGCTGAAGTGCCGGTCGTCGCCTCAGCCTGCCCGCACGACAGACTCGCATCCGACGCACGCCACCTGCTCCCGAATGTCGTGAATCAGACCGCTGGCCAGACGGACGCAGCACCATCGTATCCAAGCGCCGCCGCGTTGGGACGGAAGCGGGAATCGCTTCGGCATCGCTGGAGACCAAGCGACGATTGGCAAGCTGACGCAGCGGGCTTAGAAGATCGCCCAGCTCGTCCCAGCGCGCGCGAACGCGCCAGCACCCGAGCATCGATCCCGCGCAGCACCGCCGTTTCAAGCGGCACGCGCGGCGATAGCGCGTGGATCAGCGCCGCATCTGTCGTGCAGGGTGCCATCGAGCAGCTTCACCGGAAGCTCCTGTACGCTCTGGAACAGCGCTCCGCCAGGAATAGGAGCAGCGGAGACTTCAGCATGGTGGATACCAGAGCCGCTATCGCCTGCGGTTCATGGGCTGCCGCAGCGGCCTCGCCGCCCTGGCCAGGGGACGGAGAGGCGCGCGGCTGTGAGGATGTGGGCGGGGACTCGGGCTTCGGCGTCGCGACTTCGCAAGTTCGCTCAGCCTAGGCCAGAGCCTTGGGGGGTTGGTTGAAGCGACAACCGCTGCCGCACGGACAGCTGTTGTGACGCCTGGCCCAGCGAGCGGTCAGGCTGGACTGTCGTGAACGAGCATGCGGCGAAGAGTGCGGTGCGCTCGATGGGTTGCCCTTCCGTTCACGTGCCTGCGAGCGTTCTCCTGCGAGATCCTGATGGGCGGGCTTCGCATTCCGGCCCACGCTGGATGTCGAGGTACTTGCCACAGACTGTACTTGGTCGGGCGATGCGGGGCCTTGCGCGGAGTGCGCAGCGACATGCGACGGAGCGGGCTTCGCATTTCCGCACGGTCGAAACGTCGAGGCACTCGATGCAAGGCGCTCCCTCGGCCCAGCCTGCAGGGTCTGGACGGAGGGCATGGGCTGCGCAGGGTGCGAGACCTGCGCAGCGTCGCTCGCGCCGGCTTGCACGTTTCGCGACGTGGGCCGAGGCGAGGACGGATTCTGCGCGGAGCCGTAGCTGCACGCAGAAGAATCCCGCAGGCCAGATTGCGAAGTCTGAGCATGCGGGTGGGGCTGCTCGGGGTGCGAATCCCGAGCAGCGTCGCTCGCGCCGGCTTGCACGTTTCGCGACGTGGGCCGGGACGAGGACG
>DAORCZ010001584.1:0-1584 GCA_035345735.1 Pseudomonadota bacterium
CGGCAGCGCCGCCTGCAAGAGCAGCGTCAACAGCAGCAGCAAGGCCAGCAGGATCTGCGGCGAGCTCATACGATCCTCGCGAAGTCGCTGTGTGGCACCTCGTACAGCCAGCGCGGATAGACGTACATCGGACGTCGCAGAACATCCCAGCCGACGAAGGTACGAAACTGCGCACGCACGTCGTCGCCGAAAAAGCGCAGCCATGCCGGTGGCACATGCACCGTCTGCTCGGCGACACCGTACAGCAGGCACAACACCGCGGTGTGACTGCCGGCCAGGCGCTGAAACGACAGCAGATCGACGCTCGCCACGCGCTCGCCATAGTTGGCCAGGATGCGCTCCCAGCTGGCGTCTCCCTCGGGAGTGGTGGACAAGAAATAGATCACCTGGCGCGTCAGCCGTGGGATCAGCGCATCCAGCGCGTCGGCTTCAAAGCCCACGACCACCACCGCGCGGGCGCCGTGCAGGGAGCGCTGCACCGCATCCACAGCCAGATCTGGCTCGCGATCGCCGTCGAGCCAGGCTGCGCACACAGCGTCGAGCACGGGATAGGTGCGACCTAGCTGATCGCGCAGTTGGCGCACGATGGCCTCGCCACCCGACTTCGCGGCTTCGCGGACAAACAGACGCGCAGCAGAGCAGAAGCCAAGCTCGCGCGCAGCGACACCAAAGGCCTCAAGCAGAGCCGGCGGCAGCGCGCTCATCGCTTGGACCCCAGCTTTGGATCGTCGCCGGCGCGCAGCAGGACGTCGATCAGCTGCAGCATCGCGGCGTTGGCCAGCGAGTGCTGCGGCGGGCCATCGCTTAGGCAGTCGAGCATCGCCGCAAGCTGGCGTGATCCGCGCGGTGCCAAGCGCTCAAGCACTGGCAGTGGCAGTCCCAGCGGGTAGCTGATCGGCGCATCGGGCGACTGAAGCGGCGGCGGCACACGCAGGGGAATGGTGCTGCACTCCTCTTTCGACCGCGGTGGCGGTACCACGCCCAGCCGAGAAACCAGCAGGCCGAGCAGGCGCAGCAAGATGTAGTTCGATCCGCGGTGGTGCGCGGGCCCCACGTCGAGCAGGCAGCGCACGACCATCTCGCACTCTCCAGCGTCGGGGAGCCACGGCCGCAGCAGGCTCTCGATCTCCTCGCGACGGATAAATGCGGCGATCTCTGAGGCGGGCACATGCTGACCCGCGAGCGGCACAGGAGGCGGGGGTGTTGCGTTCGTCATCGGCACCTCGCGGCATCTGAACGGCTGCATACCGTATGCCAGCAGCGCCGTGTCGCACCTCGTCAGACATGGCATATGCCTTGCTGCGTAGCTTGAGCCAACAGACCGCGCCTGGCCTCGCACGAGGCGCGGCATCACGATCCACTACGCAAGGTGATCGCCATGCCCATTCCTCCTCCATCGAGCCAATCTCAGTCGCTGCCTCCCGAGGCCTGGCCGCCGCTACATCGCCTGGTGCATCGAGCCAAGCGTCCGCTTGAGCGCTTCCTGCACATCGAAGCCGCGAGCGGAATCATCCTTCTTCTCTGCGCGGTGGTCGCGCTGCTATGGGCCAACGCGCCCGGAACCAACAGCTATTCCGCGCTGTG
>DAORCZ010001585.1:0-1583 GCA_035345735.1 Pseudomonadota bacterium
GAGGTGATGTTCTCGCTGACCTGATGCAGGTCGCCGAGCACCAGCAGGTAGTCGGGACGCTCTAGTTCGCCCCGCCGCTGGCTGTCGTCGGCATCGGACTCGGCGATGGTGTGGCGATACCAGTCGGCGGCGCGCGTGGGCGGCAGGTAGGGATCGGCCGGGGCGATGTAGGAAAGCTCGCGCAGAAGCGTCGCTTGGTCGATGCCTTGCTGGGCGGCGCGCACGCGGATCAGCGGCTCGATCGCTGATAAGAGCTGGCCCCGCAGCGGCTCGGCGGCGGGCAGCACCAGGCCCCAGCGTCGCTCGGCGAGCAGCGAGGCATCGCGCGTCTGATCACCGAACGCTTGCCGGCCGGCCGGAATCGACTGCACGTGTGGCGCGGGGGCGCCGTCGAGAAGCTGCGGCGACAGGCCCTGCGGCAGCACCGCTTCGGGGCGCTCGCTGTCGCCCCGCGAAAGCAAAAGTCGCAGCGCGGATCGTCGCTGCGCGGTCTTGGACAGAGGGGGATTCGTCATGGCCTTACACCCGCTTGCGAATCGGTGAGGTCGTGGTTCCGCTCGCTGGCACCAGCGCCTCGCGCAGGACGACTAGGCCGCGCTCGGGGAGCCACTCACAGAGCGCCACGTGAGCCCCGCTAGCAGGATGCGCCTGCAGGCGCGCGACGTGCAGTCGGCGCAGCAGTCGGGGGCCCGTGGCGTCGTCTTCCGGGACGGGCTGACGCAGGCCAGGATCGCGGCGCAGCGCTTCCAGGAAGCGGGTCCACTCCGCGACGTCAGCGTCGGCGGGAGGAAGCTGCATCAGCCAGATCCAGGTCCCGGTGTTGAGGTACACAAGCTCGCCCTCGCTGAAGAAGCGGGCGGCGTGGCTGTGCCCGAACAGTACCGCGCCGACGCCGTATTTCTGGGCCAGCCGACCGGCCTCGCTCCACTCGGATTCCGTCGGAGCTAGGCCGAAGAAACGCTCGCCCTCGCGTCCCGCCAAGCGCCGCTGTCCCGCGGCATAGGCGGATAACCCAGCCCGCAAGAGCTTGAGCAGAGCACTGCTCTGCCGACTGCCAGGGCTGCGACCATCGGGGTCATCGCTGTCGTCGAAAGCGGTGGCGCTCGGGCGGCGGCCTGGTTGCAGCAGTGCCTGCAGCGCCTGGGCTTCCGCGGCATCGAGTCCGGCGCCCCGCAGCCGTTCGCGCAGACCCAGATCTCCGGCCGTCTCGCTCTCGGCGGGATCGGTGAAGGTGCTGGCCAGGCCGCGCCGGCTGTGTAGCTGCCACAGCATCTGCAGCGTCGAGCCGCCAAGCAGCGTGCGCAGCGCCAGCGGGTTCACCGAGAGCGCGGTCAGCGCCGCGCCTTGGAAGTCGGGCTTGAGCAGATCCGCGAACCGCATGCCGTAGCGCGACTTGAGCGGATTGAGCAGCCGCTTCACCAGCCGCGAGCCGGGGGGATACTCAAAACCCTCGCTCCCCCGTTCGCGCTCGTCGGTGCGCGAGGCGGCCCGCAGGCGCGCGTAGTCGAGCTGATTCCAGCGATCGTCGTGTTCGCCGTGCGTGATCAGGATGCGGGCCCCGCCGATCTCTAGCAGGCCACCGC
>DAORCZ010001586.1:0-1582 GCA_035345735.1 Pseudomonadota bacterium
ATCGAACCCAGCACGCTGCGGCGCCTGCGAGCCCTCGTGGTTTCGCTCTAGCGATCCGCGCTTTCTTCCTACCTGCAGGGGCGGCGGCGGTGCTAGGGTCGCGGCATGTCTACCCCCTCTTCGAAGGTCCGTGCCGACGGGCGCGCGGCGGATGAGCTGCGCCCCACGACGCTAGAAATCGACTACATCAAGGCCCCGCTGGCCAGTGCGCTGATCCGCAGCGGAAGCACCTGGGTGCTGTGTACGGCCTCGCTAGATGAGTCGCAGCCGCCGTTTCTGCGAGCCCAAAAGAGCCTCTCGGGCTGGGTCACGGCCGAGTACAGCATGCTGCCGGGATCGACGGTGACGCGGTCTTCGCGGGGCAGCAATGGGCGCGCCAAAGAGATCGAGCGATTGATCGGGCGCTCGCTGCGGGCAGCGGTCGATCTCACCAAGCTGGGGCCGCGAACGCTGACCATTGACTGCGACGTGCTGCAGGCCGATGGCGGGACGCGCACGGCGGCGATCACCGGTGGCTATGTCGCGCTGGCGTTGGCCATCCGCCGTCTGCAGGCGCGCGGCACGATCAGCGCAGGGGATGATCCGTTGCGCTGCGCTCTGGCCGCAGTATCCGTGGGGCGCATCGACGGCCAGCCCTGCCTGGACCTGCCGTACGAGGAAGACGCGCGCGCGGAAGTCGACATGAACATCGTCATGGCCCGGCCGCTTTCTGGTGGTGAGCCGCAGTTCGTCGAGGTGCAAGGCACGGGCGAGCACGGCACCTTCAGCAAGGCGGAGCTCGACGCTCTCCTGGATCTGGCGACGCTGGGGATCGGTCGCCTGATGGCCTTGCAGAGCCGCGCGCTTGTGCAGGGCACGGGGGCGTGATGCTGTCCGCCCACAGTCCGCTGGCAACCAACGGAGCCCGCCAAGTGGGAACCCCTCCACCGCTCTCCATCTGTCTGGCCACGCACAATGCCCACAAAGTGGCAGAGCTGCGGGCGCTGCTGCGGCAGCATGCTCCGACCCTGGCGACTGGGTTACGGCTGCTGTCGCTTTCCGAGCTCGGCGTACATGAAGCCGCGGTCGAGGATGGCAGCGACTGCCCGAGCAACGCCTACAAGAAAGCCCGACATGCCGCGGAGCGCACCGGCCTGTGGTCGCTGGCCGATGACAGCGGTCTGTTCGTGAACGCCCTTGCGGGAGCACCCGGCGTCCACTCCGCCCGCTACGGGGGCGAGCCGGCCGAAGGGCAGTCGCAAGACGCGCGCAATCGTCAGGTGTTGCTGTCGGCGCTGGCCCAGGTTCCGGCGGGCGGACGCGGGGCGTTCTTTCTGTGTGTGCTGTGCCTCCATCCTCCGGTCGCTGCGCAGGCTCCAGCGGGTGCAGCACTGTTCTCTGAGGGGCGGTGTAGTGGCGCGCTCCTGCTCGCCGAGTCGGGTGGCGGAGGTTTTGGTTATGATCCGCTGTTCGTCCCCGATGCGGACGAGCTTGCGCAAGCCGGGCTGGGGCTCGATCGCGTCGGGTTGTCCTTCGGGGTCCTGACGAGCGAGGACAAGAACCAGCTCTCGCATCGCACCCGGGCTCTGCTGGCGCTGCTGCC
>DAORCZ010001587.1:0-1581 GCA_035345735.1 Pseudomonadota bacterium
GTCTGGACGATCAGCGAGCACGGCTTGGTGACGCACTTTGACGGCAGTCGCTTCCGCCAGGTCGCCGCGGTACCCGGCAAGCGCCTGACCAGCATCTTCGGCCGCGACCGCAGCCACGTCACGGTGCTGGGCGAAGACGATCTGATCCTGCGTTGGGACGGCAGCAGCTGGAGTCGCGACAGCGGCCCCGGCAAGGATGCCTCGGGTCTTTGGGAAAGCTCGGCCGGGCGGCTGTGGATGGGCGGGCCGGAGGGGCGTGTCCGCACCTTTGACGGCAGCATGTGGAACACAACCTCCGTCGGCACAGCTGTCCCAAGCCGCTTGCGCGCCGTGCACGGCAGCAGCGAGAGCAACATCTGGGCAGTGGGCGACAAGCACGCGGTCGCACAGTGGGATGGTACGAGCTGGCGGGATCGCAGCATCGCCTCGGCCACGGATTTGGTTGGCGTCTGGGGACTGAATGCCAGCTCCCTGTGGACGGTCAGCAGCGACGGCTTCGTCTGGCAGTGGAGCGGCAGTAGCTGGACCTGGCCGATTGCCACCTCGCGCGGGCTGCGCGCCATCGCCGGTGCCGACTCGCGATCGATCCTTGCCGTCGGGCCGAGCGAGCTCTTGTGGTTTGATGGCAGCACCTGGAAGTCGGTGGCCGGCACGCTCGACGAGAACCTGAATGCAGTGCACGCGCTGGATGCGCGCAGCTTCTATGCCGCCGGCGCGCGCGGCAGCCTATACACCTGGAACGGCAGCAGCTACACCCGCAAGTCTGAGAACCTTGTGGATCACGGCAGCCTCAACGCCCTGTGGGGCAGCGATAGCCAGCACCTGTGGGCGGTCGGCGGGGCGGGCAAGATCGTCCGCTGGGATGGCTCGACCCTGACGGCGCAGAGCAGCGGGACGAGCGTGAACCTGTTTGCGGTCTGGGGCAGCGACGATCGTCACGTCTGGGCCAGTGGCCAGAACGGCACCATCCGCTTCTACGACGGCACGCGCTGGAGCCCGCAGAGCACCGGCACGCTGCAGTACCTCAACGGGCTGTGCGGCAACAGCGCAAGCGACGTTTGGGCCGTCGGTTCGAACGGGACGATCATCTAAACAAAATAAGATCCTCCCATTCTTAACCACATCACACGATGGCGGTTGAGTTCAGGAAGGCGGCCCGGCGTCCCACAAGATCGAGTCTGGCGACATTACTTGCGACAACGGAGTATGAGGCGCGCTTCCATCGGCGTTCTTTCGCAAAGAGAGGGCAGGGGAGAGGCCACAGCGGTTGTTCCGATGACCACAACAAGCCGCCGCGCACGGTTGAATCTTCCAGGTTGCTTGAGACAAAATGGAGGGGGGGCCCAGTCGAGCCATGACACTCCAGCCGGTCGAAGCCCGAGCCTACGGTCCTGATAGCACCGCTCAGGAAGTCGCCAGCCTAAAGGCTCGCGTCTATCAATATTCCCCTGACATCATCATGTGGCGGGAGGTGCCCGTGATGAGCATCTTTCAGGTCGAAAAGTTTGCTGAAAAGATCCGCGAGCTGACCAGCACCATGAGCTCCTTTTCTTATCTCATCGACCTGCAGGAGGCTCCGCT
>DAORCZ010001588.1:0-1580 GCA_035345735.1 Pseudomonadota bacterium
GGGGCCCCAGCCGTGCAGCACGCCCTCGCTGAATTCATCCTCAGCCCATCCCCCCCCGCCCTATCGCGGAGCGATCTGCAGCACAACCTCACCGGGCCCACTGCGACGGTTATCCACCTCTGCCGTGACCAAAAAATACCGCACCTCCACGCTCCACTTACTGGCCACAGGCACAGCAAATACAACTAAGTATTCGTCGGTGCAGGTCTGCGGATCGGTCGGGCTCTTGTCGTGGATGCGCGAGCCCGCGCCGCCGTACACGACGCGCAGCCAGCCGTTTTCGCGCGGTCGCAGGTAGTAGTCGCGGGGCCGACCGGCAAACGCCGCGGGCAGCCGCCCGACGTGCTCCAGCGCATCCAGCGGACCGAGGCTGTCGATGAAGGCGACATATGCCTGACGCACGGCCCCATCGGCCTCGTTGAGCGCCTTCTGCACCGCTTTTTCGATGAGGGGGATGTGCTGCGCGCCGCGACAGGGGGGCGGCTTGGAGGGAAACGCCGATGCCGGAAGGAGAGCGATGACCAAGGCCAGGAGCACGCGCCGCATGCCCTAGTTTAGCCTCAGCGCCCGTCGGGGAAGCGGCTACTTCTTCTTGCCCTTGCCGGCCTTCTTGGCAGCGGCGGCGGCGGCTTCGGCCTGCTGCTTGGCCTGATCCTCGCGGATCTGCTGCGCCGTCGTGCAGCCGGTCTGGTTGCCGAGCGTGCAGGCTTGATCGAGGAAGCCGAGCGCCTGCGGCAGATCCTGGGCTCCGTCGAGCCCCTTGGCGTAGATCAGCCCGAGGTTGAAGCAGGCGAGCGCCGACTTCTTACCGCAGTGATCGGTGAACAGCGCGCGGGCCTTCGGCTTGTCAGCCTCGCCGCCCTCGCCGTTGAGCAGCATCGCGGCCAGGTTGACGCAGGCGGTAGCCTCGCCGCCGTCGCAGGCCTTGCCGTAGTATGTGCGCGCCTTGACCGGATCGGCGGGACCGCCGTCACCGGTTGCGAACATCACGCCGGCGTTGGCGCAGCTATCGAAAAAGTCGGGACCGCAGGACTTTTCAAAGGCGATGCGAGCCCGCGGCTTGTCGACGGTGGTTCCCTCTTGGCCGTGAAAGCGAAGCTGGGCCTCGATGGCGCACGACAGGATCAGCCCCTTGTCGCAGGCCTTGCCGTGATACAGGGCGGCCTGGTTGCCGTCCTTGGGCACGCCGCCCTGGCCCAGCCGGAAGATCTCACCGACGATGTTGCAGGCCTTGGGCTCGATCTCGCAGGCCTTGGGCAGGAAGCGCGCGGCGCGGACAAAGTCCTTGCCCTGGTGGGCGCGGGCGCCTTTGTTCAGACAGTCTTTGGCGTCGCCGCAGGTCTCGGGCGGGGGCGCGGCCGCCGGGGCCTGCGCGAACGCGGGCGACATCCCGCCACCCAGCGAAAGCGCCGAGATCAGCAGCGATGAAAAGAGCGTGCGAGGCGAAGAGAGGAAGCGTCGGAGAGCGGAGGAGGTCATCATCGTTCCTGTGGTTGGCCGGTCGCTGCCAGGAGTCGACCGGGCTTAGTACGCCTTGGCCATGATCACGCGCTGCGCCGAGGGCTGGCCGGTCAGGATGC
>DAORCZ010001589.1:0-1580 GCA_035345735.1 Pseudomonadota bacterium
GCTGCCGACGACGCGAGCTATGTGTTTAACGCCTCGGGACAGACCATCGATCTCGGGGGCCTGCTCTGTCTCTGCGATGCCGACGGGCCCTGCGCCAACGCGGTCAAAGACGCGCAGCGAACCAAGACCTCGGCCGGTACGCAAATGACGCTGAGCATCCTCTGGGGGTATCGCGGCGCGGTCGAGCGAACCGAGCGGGCCGCGGCCTGGTATCGCCAGCTTCTAACGCAGGCGGGAGCCAAAACCGACGACGTCACCTGGGCCGGCGCTTTATAGTGGATCGATCGGTCGTCTCGACCGGCTTCCCCATGACCCTCTTCTCGATCGCTTCGCTCTCTGCCTGGGGGCTGACCGTGCTCAATGCCCGGCTGTCCCGCGGGCCCCAGTTTGCGGTGTTCGCCGCCGTCATCGTGGGGCTCTACACCCTGGCGGCCATCGCCTTTGCACCGCTCGCCCGCATCGAGCCGCTGTGGCCGGCCTTCGTGACCCTGCACGGCGCGGTGTACGCGCACCTGTTCCTGCTCGCCCGACCGCGCATGCGACCCCTGTGGTATCGGCTGATGATTAGCGTGCCGGCGTCGGCGTTTATGGCCGGTACGGTGCTGTCGCTGCCCTGGGGCATCGCCCTGCGCCTAGGCTTTTCGCCCTGGCTGCCCATGCTGCCGTACGTGCTTGCAGTCATCGGCCTGTGGCAGTCGATTCGTCACGAGCGCTCTGAGGTTCATATCGCCATCGACGACCACGACATCCCGGGTTTGGCCCGTCACCCCCTGCACGAGCCCGCGACGCACCCGCTGCCCAACCGACCGCTGCGCATCGTTCAGATCAGCGATCCCCACCTGGGCCCCTTCATGTCAGTGGCGCGCTTGGCCGAGATCTGTCAGCGTGCCGTCGCTGCCGACCCTGACTTGGTCCTGCTAACCGGCGACTTTCTGACCATGGAATCGCAGAGCGATGTTGCGCACCTGCAGGCCGCGCTGGCCCCCTTGCGGTCGCTGCCGGGCCGCTGCTTCGCCTGCTTCGGCAACCATGATCACGAAGCCCCGCGCATCGTCGTCACCGCCCTCGCCGAAAATGGCGTACGCCTGCTGCGCGACGATGCCGTGACCACGCACACCGCCTGGGGCGAGGTCGAGATCCTCGGCTTCGACTTCGTCTTTGCCGATCGCGCTGCTCACCTGGCCCAGGTCAGCGCCCGCTTTCCCCGTCGGCCCGGCCTGCTGCGTCTGGCGCTCTTGCACGACCCGGGGGCCTTCCGGCATCTACCTCCGGGGGCGGCTGACCTGGTCTTCGCCGGTCACACGCACGGCGGTCAGCTTGGGCTCCTGAGCCTTGGTGGCCTGTGGACCGTGCCGCGCTTGATTGACATGCCGGATCACGGCTTGTGGGCCCGCGGTCGCGAGCGCCTATACGTCCACCGCGGCACCGGCCACTACGGCTTCCCCATTCGCCTCGGCGTCCCGGCCGAGGAGGGGGTGATCCACGTCCACCTGCAGCGGGCTTCGGCCGGCTAGCGGCGCCCAGCGAAGCTGCGCCTGTCGTGAACGGGGCCTGGGCTAGGCTGGACAGAGCGTGGCCTG
>DAORCZ010001590.1:0-1577 GCA_035345735.1 Pseudomonadota bacterium
GCAGGGGGGCTGGCTCATCGGCAGCCTTGTGGATGGGCAAGATGTGGCGATCAAACTTGTGGCCGTGCAGCGCGTGGCTGACGACGGCCACTGCGCTGGTCGAGGCCACCGCCACCAGCAGATCGGGGACGATGCGGTGCGCTAGCTCATAGGTCACGGGCAGCGCCAGGAACACCAAGCCTGCCAGCCCGCCGACGTGGCGGCCCAGACCAATGTCGATGGCGATGGCCAAAAGGCAGATGGCGCAGAGCAGCGCTGAAAAGACCGGCACCAGGCGCAGCGTCAGCTCGCTAGGCCCCAAGAGCCGCAGGCTGGCCACCATCTGCAAGAGCCCCAGCGGCGAGGCCATCGGCCGCGGTAGCTCGCCAAGCGCCGTCAGAAAATCGGTCTGCCCCGAGCTAAGTCGCAACAGGGCATTGGCCCAGACCGCATCGTCGCCCTGCCATAAGCTGCCGCTGCCGAGGTCAATGAGATAAAGCAGGATGGGCAGGATCATGGCGATCGCCCAGCCCATCACCAGGCCGCGCGGAGCCTGTAGCTGATGGATGACTTTCTGGGCGGCTCCGACGGGATCGCGCAGCACACCGGCGGCGCCAGCCAGGCCGCGCTCGATGCCTTCTTCGATCTTTTCGATCTTGTCGGGGATGGCCCCGGGCAGGCGGTCGAGGCGGCTTAAGCGGGCCAGGCGACGCAGGCGGCGACGGGACGGCGGACCGGTGTTGATCTCGGGGCGGCTCCCCCGCCCGGATCGCGGTGGCCCACCGGCGGCACCTGAGGTTATGGACGGACGGCTGGGACGCCCTGTCCGCGTCGGCCTGGACATCCTGAAACGATAGCAAGACTCGGCCGGCGGCTATAGCTGGAATCGCCTCCGAAATCGGCGAGGGCAGGGGGCTGCCAGCGCCCGGCTAGCGCTGCTTGAGCAGGGTGACGACACCCTGGGGAGGCAGGTAGTGATCGATGACGGGAAGCTGCTGCTGCTGCTGTAGACCCAGGCGCGAGAGCACGAACTCGACCGCCCGGATGCGCTCTTGCATCGATGGCGTGTCGATGGGGAGGTAGCGGATGCGGAACTGTTCGAGGAGCAGCTTGACCATGCCGTCGATGCGCACCACCGAGTCCCAGTCGACGCCAGCCCGCACCCCGTCTTCTTTGAGCAACGAGCGATGCGGCCGCACGAAGAAGACCAGGCCGTTGCTGACCCATTCCATGTAGCTGCGCACTTCGATGCCGCTGTCTTCGGCCATGATGTCGCCGAGGACCATGGCGTGCTCGGCGGCATAGGCCAGGTTGTCGAACGCGCGGTCCGAGACGAAGCCCTTGTCCTGCATCCGCTCGATGGCGATCTGCCGCTCGAAGACCCGACGCTGATAGTCCCCGACGCGCTCCATATCGGTGCGCAGCGTGTCGAAGTTGGTCTCTAGCTCGGCGAGAACGGCACGCGCCACTTCGGTGATCATCGGCAGGCCGTAGCGACGGCTGACCCAGCGGGTCATGGTCGTCTTGCCGGTGGCGTGCGAACCAACAAAGTAGATGCGCATGGGCTTGTCGTTTCCGGAGTGGGTCATGACGGTGGG
>DAORCZ010001591.1:0-1577 GCA_035345735.1 Pseudomonadota bacterium
CGGGGCTGGAAAAGAGCATCCTCGATGCGGTGCTGGCTCAGCTGCGTCGCTAGCGCGCGATCGTTCCCCAGGTGATGCCAAGCAGAGTGATGGTCGCGCCGACTAGACCCAGCGGCGTCAGGCGCTCGGCGAGGAACACCGCCCCCAGAAACAAGGTCGCGATCGGGGTGATCTGCAGAATCAGCGCCGCGCTGACGGCTCGAACATCCCGCAGGGCATGCGTCATCGCGACCTGCGCCACCGCGGCCGAGATCCCCATGGCCAGGACCCAGGCCAAGTCACGCAAAGACGGCCAGACCCAGGTCGTGGTCCCCGGCGGAGCCATCAGCACGCCGCCGACACAGCAGAAGGCCAGATAGATCTCCAGCGAGCCTTCGGTCTTTCGCATCGAGCGCACCGTCGTCACTGCGGCACCCGCTAGCACGGCCGAAGACAGACCGACCAGCGCCCAAAGAATGCTGCCCTGAAAGAGGGCCGTCCCGACGTGTCGCTGCGCATTGCCCAGGACCACCAGGGCCACTCCGACCGCGGTGAGGAGCAGCGCCAAGAGCGTGCGCAGCGCCAGCGGCTCGCGCAGAAACAGGAACGAAAACAGCGCGACAAACAGCGGCGAGCTGGAGTTGAGCAGGGTCGCGATCCCGACGGGCAGGTGGGCGATCGCCAGGAAGTAGGTCAGCACCGCGAAGCTGCCAAACAAGCCGCGCAGGATCAGCGCGCGATAGCTCTGCGGCTGCAGGCGATAGCCGAAGGAGAGCGGCAGCAAACACAGCACCCCGCCCAAAAGAAAGCGCAGCCACGCCAGCTGCGGCCCCGAGAGGTGCTGCGAGGCGGTCTTGGCCGTGAGCGCCATCACCGAGAAGAGCAGCGCGGCCCCCGCCAGGATCAGCGGACTGTGCCGAGCCGAGGCCCCCCGCGACCGGACCCCGGATGTCAGCGGGCTTTCCGGGCTGGAAGACGGATCTGGCGCCCCGGACGACGACGGCGGATTCACACCCTCCGCAGTCACTACTTGGTCTCGGGGGCTCGCTCGGGCTTGGCGTCTTCGGCGCGCTTGCCTTCGGACTTGCTGTCGCCCCGGCTATCCGGCAGGGCTGGTGAAGACATGTTCAGCACCAGCTTGTCGGGGGTGGCATCGACGACCACCAAGCCCCCGCTCTGCAGCGCACCGAACAGCAGGGCGTCGGCGAGGGGCTTTTTGATCTCGTTTTGGATCAGCCGGGCCATTGGCCGCGCTCCGTACAGGCGATCGTAGCCACGCTCGGCCAGGTAGCTGCGCGCCGCATCGGTCAGCTCCAGCACGACCTTCTTTTCCTTCAGCTGCTCGGCTAGCTGCGAGACGAACTTGTCGACCACGCGGCGAATGACATCCGGCGAGAGCGAGCCGAAGGTGATCCAGGCGTCGAGCCGGTTGCGGAATTCGGGGCTGAAGGTGCGCTCGATGGCCGTCTTGTCGAGCGACTTCGACGTCGAGGCCCCACCGCCAAAGCCGATCGTCCCCTGCTGCAGCTCGCGAGCGCCGGCATTGGTGGTCATGATCAGCACGACGTTGCGGAAGTCCGCCTTGCGACCGTTGTTGT
>DAORCZ010001592.1:0-1577 GCA_035345735.1 Pseudomonadota bacterium
ATCGATGGGCGCGACAAACGTGAGGCGCAGGAAGCCCTCGGCACCGAAGGCCGAGCCGGGGATGGTGACGACGTTCTCGCGATCGAGGAGGGCCATCGCGCATCCGTAAGAATCCTTGGCCCAGCGCTCCGGCAAGCGGAGTAATGCGTAGAAGGTCCCTTCGGGCCGGATCAGGGACAGCCCTAGCTCGGTGGCGGCCTGACACAGAGCGCTCTGCTGTGACTGATAGTGCGCGCGGTGCGCCGACAGCAGTGCCGGGCGGCGAAAGATCGACAGCGCAGCCCGCTGAGCCAGCGTCTCGGCACACGAGATGGTCAGCTGATGGACCTTATAGACGGGGGTGAAGGCCTCGCTGGGCGCGAGCAACCAGCCCAGGCGCAGCCCGGTCAGCGCGCAGCTCTTCGACAGGCTGCCGGCCACCAGGGTCCGCGGATAGAAGCGGGCCATCGACGGCGGCGGGGCCGACGTGTAGTAAAGGTCGCGGTAGACCTCGTCCCACAGCACATAGATGGGCGTCGGGGCGTGCAGCAGACCATCGGCCAGACGCGCCAGCTCAGCCTCGGGCCAGATGCGGCCGGTGGGGTTGCAGGGTGAAGCCAGGGCCAGAAGGCGCGTCTTGGGGGACAGCGCGGCCAGCACGCGATCGGCACTGGGGGCAAAGTCGGCTGCCGCATCCAGCATCACCTCGCGCGTCGGCAGGCCTTCGAGATAGCCCATCTTCTGATAGGCCGGGAAGGTCGGCCCGACGACCAGAAGTTCATCGCCAGCGTCGAGATCGAGCAGGCCCTTCACCGCCAGGTACAGCGCTTCCGTCGAGCCCACGGTAATCAGCGCCTGGTCGGCGGTATCGAGGCCGGGGTAGTGAAAGTGACCGGCGATCGCCGCCCGCAAGTCGGCAAAGCCGGCGTTGGGTGAATAGGGACAGCCGTTCTCGGCCACCCAGGCGAGTGCGTCTTGCAGAGGTCCCAGGTCGGGATGCAGGGTGGGCTGGCCCATGCCCAGGTCAATGGCGTCAGGTCGCTTGCGATCGTGGATGGCGCGGATCAGAGACGGGGCAAGGCCAAGGACACGCGGATTCATGCCGGCAAGGTATCACTCCTCGCTGGACCTGCTCTGCGGATTCTCGTTCGGCCGCAGCTTGCGCTTGTGTCCCGGCAAGCCGAGGGCCGGTACCGGGCTCTGCACGACGCTGCGCAGGTTGATCTTGCCGCGTGGCGCGTTGGCTAGATCTTTGGCCGCTTCGGCGCCGCGATCGCCGCCACCTTTGCGCTGAGCGCTCATCTCGCCGCGCGGCGGGCCGCCCCAGCGACCGTATTGGGGGGTTACGCAGGCGACGGGGCCGGACCAGTAGTGGCGGATGATGTAGCGGCCTTGAAAGTTGTTCTCGCCGCCTTCTTCTAGCTTGGCTCCGCTATCGCCCAGACCGCCTTCATCGTCGGCTCGCCCCCCGACCACCGGCTTGGCCTCGCGGAAGATCAGGTCGTCGGAGAGCGTGCTTTTGTCGTAGCGGGTATGCAGGCGCGTCAGCACGTACGGCACCGGGTCGCCGTAGTAGCCGCCCTCTTCGTCGCCCTCCA
>DAORCZ010001593.1:0-1577 GCA_035345735.1 Pseudomonadota bacterium
TTCGACACCGATGTCAGAATATCATTTTTCCGACGATCGCTGCGAGGGAAAAGGGCGGCGTTGGGCGCGACTTGGGGCTGCCTTGGTGGCGAGAAAGGCGGCGTGGTAGGCTGCGCCTCCCTTGCGCGTTCGCCCGCTTCCGCCCGCGATTACCCCGACCGCCTCGACGGTGCGGGCGCCGTTTGCCGGACGGGGGGGTGCGGCAGGCGGCGGTCTGCCGTCGATGTGTCGCGAGGGCTGGCGCGAGGGCTGGCGTTGCTGCTGGCCCTGGGGTCCCCAGCGACGAGCCCCGCCCGGCCGCAGGTCGCCGACCCCGTCCCTGCACCTGCGACAGCGACGAGCCCCGACGAGGCCGCGCGCCGCAAGCAGGCCGCCCAGCTCTTCGAGCAGGGCCTGTCGGCGTTTCAGAGCGGCGAGTTCGAGACGGCACGACAGCGCTACGCAGAGTCCTATGATTTGGCTCCGCATCCCTACACCCTGTACAACCTGGCGCTGACCTACGAACGACTCCTAGAGCACGAGAACGCCATCGCCACGTTTGAGCGCTTCCTGGCCCAGCTGCCGGCCACCAGCAGCCAGACCAGCCAAGACAGCGCGGCGCAGCGACTACAGCAGAGCCTGCGCGTGCTGGCCGAGCGGACCATCACCCGCCTGCGCAGCCAGCCGGCCCGCGTCTCGGTGAGTGCCGTGCCCGACCCGGTGACGGCGACCGTGTTTCCCCGCCATCCCGACGGCAGCCTGGGGCCGCAGCGCGGCAGCATCACCACGCCCGGCATCCTGACCGTGCCGGCCGGCAGCTACCGCCTGCACCTCAGCCGCGAGGGCTACCTGCCGGAAGAGGCCGACTTCGACGCCCACTACGGCCAGGCGCTGTTCATCTCGCGTCAGCTACGACCGCTGCCGCGCCAGGTGGCGATCAGTGCCGAGCCGCGGGCCCGCCTGTTTCTGGACGATCGCTTCCTGGGCGACACGCCGTTTTCGGGCCCGATACCTCTTGGCAATCATCGCCTGCGCGTCGAGCGGCGGCTGTTCCTGACCCAGCTGCGACCGCTGGAGCTGGCCCCCGGCGTCGCGCCGCTGCACTTCCGCGTCTCGCTGGAGCGCAGCGGGCTTATCGACATGGCGCTCGGCGGCATGATCGCCGGAGCAGGGCTGGGCCTGATGGTGCTGCGGCTGTTTCTCGGCGAAGAGATCGAGACCCTGCCGCGGCAAGAGTTCTACAAGCCGCTGGCGGCGGCGGCGCTCCCGGCGGCGCTCGGCGCGTCGGTGGCGGGACTCGCCGGCTGGCAGATGCCGGCGCGGGAGGCACAGCTTCTCATTGGCTCGGCGGGCTGGGGCACGATCGTCGGCTTTGGTCTGGGGCTCGGCGCGCAGCCGCAGGGCCCGCTACCGCACGTCCTCGCTGTCGGCTTTGGCGTGGTCGGCGGCACGCTGGGGGCGGCGGCGTATCGCTTTGTGCAGCCGTCATCGGGCGCCATCGCCATGTTCAACACCACCGTGCTGTGGAGCGCGGTGGCCGGCGCGCTGGGCTGGGCCTACGTCATCAGCGAGAGGCCCGAGACTGCGTTTTACGGCCA
>DAORCZ010001594.1:0-1565 GCA_035345735.1 Pseudomonadota bacterium
AAATCAGGCTTCCCTCGCTCATGACCCCAAATTCTTACGCTAGGTGGGCGTCGTAGAGCAACAGCCTCGGTGAGGGGTCGGTCGTCCGACCAGAGAGCCGCGGCTACAGGCTCGTCAGCAGCTCATAGACACGCTGCGACACCGTTGCGAGCAGCTGTCGGGCCTGCGTTGCGTCGTTGCGTCGGGCGGCGTGCTCGATCTCGCGACAAAGGCTGCCCAGGCCCTTGGCCCCGACCTGCAGGGCGCTGCCCGCTAGGTAGTGCGCCTCGCGACCCAGCGCGTCGAGATCCAGGGCCCGCATGCTCGCCTCGGCCGCGCGCAGGGTCTTGGGCCAGTCGGTGCGAGCCAGCGCCAGGACCTCGTCGGCCGAGGATGCATCGAGGAGCTCGCCGAGCTCTTGCAAGCGTGCCTGCACGCCCTCAAGGTCTTGCAACAGATCGGCGGAGTGCGCAGAGCGATTCAACATGGGGATGCCATCGCTTGAGCTGCGCGCCGGGCCGTCCGCGAAGTGGCGCGGTAGCCAGCGACGCAGCACCTGCTGCAGATCATCAAAGTTCAGAGGTTTGCAGAGATAGTCGTCGACTCCGAGTCTGAGCAGCTCGGTCCGAACCCCCGCAAAGGCGTTCGCGGTGAGCGCGATGATCGGCACCGTACCGGCCGGGGGCGGCAGCTTGCGGATCGCCTGCGTCGCTTCGGTGCCGCTCATCTCGGGCATCTGCAGGTCCATCAGGATGGCGTCGAACGAGAACAGGCTCGCCGTGGCCACCGCTTCTTGGCCGTTGCCGACCAGGTCCACGCGGCAACCTAGGCGTTGCAGCACCAGCATGGCTAGGTGCTGGTTGGTTGGATTGTCTTCTGCGACCAAGATGCGCGGCGCCGGCAGATCACTGCGGGCGGCCTGCAGGTTCACCCGTCTTGCCAGGGGGCCCGTCGAGTCAGAGACCGTGCCGGGATGGGCCACAGCCCGGAGCGCTCGCTGCACGCGGTGCAGGCGCAGGGGCGTGGCAAGTTGCGCTGCGAACCATGCTCCCGGCTCGGGGGGCGAGGCCGATGCGGCCCCGGGGGGCAGCACGTGGATGAGCGGCAGCCGGTCGCCGGGCGCAAGCTGGCGCAGAGCCGCCGCCAGCTGCTCCGCCGAGGAATCGGGGAGAGGGCTGCCGATGAACACCACGCCGGGCATGGCTGAACGAGTCATCGCGAGCGTGCGGAGCGCCATCGCGGCATTGCTGCACACGAGTGGTCGAAGACCCAGACGCAGCAGGATGCCGGCAAGCTGTTCGCTGGTTGCCCCATGCGCCTCGACGAGCAACGCGGACCGTCCCTGTAGCGCCAGGGGGAGGGGCCTGGTCGGCGGGCGCTCCGACCCGGCAGGCTGCAGGGGCAGCGTGAACCAGAACGTCGAGCCGAGACCCACCGTGCTATCCAGGCCCATGCTGCCGCCCAGCGCCTCGACCAGCCGACGACAGATCGAAAGCCCCAGACCGCTGCCGCCGTGCCGTCGAGCGATGCCCGGATCGGCCTGCGTGAAGGGCTGAAACAGCTTCGACTGACTGTCGCTGGGAATG
>DAORCZ010001595.1:0-1563 GCA_035345735.1 Pseudomonadota bacterium
GATCGAACTGGATCGGCTATGTGATCCATCACGCACCCGGGCCAATGATGGCGGTCTGGCCGACGGTGGAGATGGCCAAGCGCAATTCCAAGCAGCGGATCGATCCGTTGATCGAGGAGTCGGCGGCGCTGAGCGAACTGATCTCCCCGGCACGGTCACGCGACTCGGGCAACACCATCCTGGCCAAGGAGTTCCGGGGCGGTGTGCTGGTGATGACCGGGGCCAACAGCGCGGTCGGACTGCGCTCGATGCCGGTGCGGTATCTGTTCCTCGACGAGGTCGACGGCTATCCGCTGGACGTCGAGGGTGAAGGTGATGCGATCTCGCTGGCCGAGGCGCGCACGCGAACCTTCGCTCGGCGCAAGATCTTCATCGTTTCAACCCCGACGATCTCGGGGGCGAGCGCCATCGAGCGGGAGTACGAAGCCAGTGATCAGCGTCGCTACTTCGTGCCGTGCCCGCATTGCTCGCATCGCCAATGGCTCCGCTTCGAGCAGTTGCGATGGGAGAAGGGGCAACCAGACACGGCGGCGTACATCTGCGAGTCCTGCGATGAGCCGATTGCCGAGCACCACAAGACCTGGATGCTGGAGCACGGTGAGTGGCGCGCGATGATCAGCGACGGCTCGGGCAAGACAGCGGGGTTTCACCTGTCGTCGCTTTACAGCCCGGTTGGCTGGCGCGGTTGGCGCGACATTGCCGCCGCCTGGGAAAGCTCCGTCAACAAGGAATCGGGGTCGGCGGCAGCCATCAAGACCTTCAAGAACACCGAATTGGGTGAAACCTGGGTCGAGGAAGGCGAAGCGCCCGACTGGCAACGGCTGGTCGAACGCCGCGAGGACTACCGGGTCGGCACGGTGCCACCGGGCGGATTGCTCCTGGTGGGCGCTGCCGACGTGCAGAAGGATCGCATCGAGGCGTCCATCTGGGCTTTCGGGCGTAGCAAGGAGTCCTGGCTGGTCGAACACCGCGTGCTGATGGGCGACACCGCCCGCGATACGGTGTGGAAGCGACTCGCCGAATTGCTTGCCGAAAACTGGACACACGCCTCGGGCGCGGCGATGCCGCTGGCCCGGTTCGCCCTGGACACCGGCTTTGCGACGCAGGAGGCCTACGCCTTCGTGCGGGCCTGCCGTGACCCGCGCGTGATGCCGGTCAAGGGGGTGCCGCGCGGCGCGGCCCTGATCGGCACGCCGACGGCCATCGATGTTTCGCAGGGCGGCAAGAAGCTGCGCCGGGGCATCAAGGTGTTCACGGTGGCGGTTGGCATCGCCAAGCTGGAGTTCTACAACAACCTGCGCAAGAGCGCGGACGTCAGCGAGGACGATGTGACCACGGTGTATCCGACCGGTTATGTCCACCTGCCCAAGATCGACGCCGAGTTCATCCAGCAGCTCTGCGCCGAGCAACTGATCACCCGCCGCGACCGCAACGGCTTCCCGGTGCGCGAGTGGCAAAAGATGCGCGAGCGCAATGAAGCGCTCGACTGCTACGTGTACGCCCGCGCGGCCGCATCGGCGGCGGGCCTGGATCGCTTCGAGGAACGCCACTGGCGCGAACTGG
>DAORCZ010001596.1:0-1563 GCA_035345735.1 Pseudomonadota bacterium
TCGAGGATCTGCTGGCCCAGAGTCCCAGTCCGCGCAAGTCCGCGTGGTCGCACTACCACCTGGGCCTGGTCCTGGAACAGCTGGGCAAAACCGAGGCGGCTGAGCACGAGCTACAGACCGCCCGACAGCTGCTGCCTGATCACTTCCCACTGCCGCTTGCCGTCGATGCTGCCGAGTTTGACCGATTGGTCAAGCACGAGAGCGCGGCCCTGCCGAGCGAGAGTCGCGACGACTTGAAACGCGTGCGCTTGGAGCTGGCCGACATCCCCGATCCGCGCGACCTGACGCTGGAGACCCCACCGCTGTCACCGACGATCTTAGGCCTGTTCCGCGGCCTGCCGCTCGGCGATGAGCCCAGCGAACCGCGCAGCATCGTCCTTTATCGCAAGAACCTCTTGCGCGCCGTCCGCTCGCAGCGCGAGCTAGAGCAGGAGATTCGCAAGACGCTGCTCCACGAGCTAGGTCACCTGCACGGCGCCGATGAAGACGACCTGCGGGAAGAGGGGCTGGAGTAACGATCGCTCGGCTCGGATACGAGCTGAATCTGGACAATGAGCCGGCGTTCGCGCCGAGCTTACGCTCCCCCGGCGGAGCCAGGCGGCGGCTCGCCCAAGCGGCTCACCAGTTCTTGGACCATTTCGTTCCAGATGCGATCGCGTTCGCCGTTTTCCTTGCGATAGCGGATGACGGCGCGACCACTCTTCGGCGCGATCTGCAGCTCGCCGAGCGTCGGCTCCTCCTGCCAAAGACAGTCGCGCACCAAGATCGGCAAGACCCACAGGCCCTCGTCTCGGCGACGGGCCAGCAGTGCGGGCAGCTCGCGCTCGCGGATGCTCGGCGTGGCCAGAAAGTCGCTGCTGATGAGCAGCACCGCCGCGGCTGAGCCCCGCAGCGCCCGCGCGGTCGCCGCCTGGCTATCCTCGCCCGGGGCAACGCTCTGCCCATCCCACGTGGTCATCCCCCCGCGAGCCAAGGGACCGGCCAGCATCGCCACCAGTTCGTCTCTAAATGCCTGATCTTCGGGCGCATAGCTGATGAACAGCTGACGCGGCGGGTGGGGCGTACTCGCTAACCGGGCCGATGTCTGCTCCCACTGCGCGTGCAAGGTCCGTCGCGCGCGGGCGAAGCCGGCGACGTCGGGGGGCACCGCGTACAGCTCCAGCACCAGATCGAACAGGCTCAGCGGATAGTGGCTGTCGTCAGAAAAATCGCCCGGCCGACAGTCCGAAAGGACATGCGCCCCCGGGTAGCCGCTGCGCCCGAGCGAGATCAGACGTCGCGGCTCCTGGGCTAGCGCTGCGTGCACCAGATCGGCATCCGCCCCCAGGCTCCCTTCCGAAAAGGCGCGCTGATAGGCGAGCGAGTCGATGAGCAGCACCGTGTCCTCTTCACCGACCTGCGCCGGTCCTGAGAGCAGGAAAACCCCTGCCGCACGAAGATCCGCACCGAGCCTGCCGACCCAATCGGCGTCCGGCTGCACCGAACTGATGTAGCAGCGCGGGGGCGAACGATCGCGGCGATAGCTCTTGAGCCGCGCCACCTCGACCTCGTAGGTGCTGCGCA
>DAORCZ010001597.1:0-1557 GCA_035345735.1 Pseudomonadota bacterium
CTGGAGGCGGCGCTGTCGCTGCTGTCCCCGCAGGAACAGACGCTGATCCGTGACATCGCGTTTGTGCGCCTGCCCGCCGAATCGGAGGCGACACCGTCTGTCAGGGGGCATCACATCTGGGGTCGCTACCGCAGCAACCTGTCGCAACAGCGGAGCCGCGAGATCTTGCTCTTCGATACCCCGGATGCGCACCAGCAGAGCCTCTTTATCGGCGATCCGAACCAGCCTTATCCGATCGCCACGCTGTGCCTGCTGCATGAGATGGGACACGCGATTGCCGACTATGCGCGGATGCGCGTCCTGCACCGACAGGATGACTGGCTTGCGGCCTCGCGTCGCTTCAGCCAGGCGATGAAGACCCCCAGTGCGCGACAAAGCCCGCAGCGCGATGAGGAGCAGAAACAGCAAGCCGCGCAGCTTCGCGCCGAGCGGGCCGCGCTGCAATCGGCGATGGACGCGGTCAGCGAGGGATACCGCACCGACCGCGGGCCGGTGCTGGCGGTCTACGACGAGCTTGAGGGATCGACCCGCGGACCAACGCCGTACGGGCGCACCGACATCGCCGAGTCCTTCGCCGAGTCCTTTGCGCTGTTCAAAGCCGATCCGGCGGCGCTGCGGCGGGTCAATCCCGAGGTGTATCGCTGGTTTGCCCAGGGAGGGCACCTCAAAGCACTCGCCGATGTACTTGGCGAAGGCCCCGCTCCGCTCAGTCGCTGGTCCAGCGAACCGGGAGCGACCGCCGCGCCGCCGCGCTGAAGGCCATGCACTCACACTGGGGGACCTCCATGTCTAGTCCGCACCTGATCCACCTTCGCCCATCGCCACGCGGCCAGCGCGTGAATGAACCACCACCTGCAGCTGCGCTGAGTCGTCGCGAGCTATTGCAGAGCGTGGCTCTGCTGGCGCTCTCCGCGCAAGGCTGCGCCCCGCTGACGCAGACTTTGCGCATGGCGGTCGTCGCTTCGGAGGGTCTGGGCGCGGCGGCGTTGTCGCGGGTGTTGCAGGGGTTGATCCAGGCGGTGCTGGCCTATGATCATTCGGCGTTTGCCAGCGGTACGCAGGCCGCGGTGCAGGCCCAGCTCCTCGCTTACTTCCCCATCGATCGCGATCCTGAGCTGGCCCAGCTGGCGACGGCGCTCGCGGTCTTCGATCGCACCGATCTGTTTCCCACGCTGCCGCCACCGATGCGCGCCGCGGAGCGCCGTCTGCTGCGGATCGAAGGGACGCCGGTTGCCGAGATCGATGCGGCGCTGGCCGGCCGCGAAGCTGCGGATCGGCGCGCCTATGACGCGCTGCGCGGAGGGGGACTGCCACAGCACTTTGCCGATGCTCAGGTTGCCCAGGCGCGGGCGTATCTTTCCCTGTGGGGACGCAGTCAGTTTCTGATGCGGCGGCGCATCTATCAGGCGGTGCGATCGATGGTCTTGATCGCCGCGTATTCGCTGCCCATCCACTGGCCCGCCATCGGCTACGCCGGGCCGATCGTCGGTCTGTCGGGGATTCGAGGTTCGTAATGCGCACCCTAGACTGCGATGTCTTGATCATTGGCAGCGGAGC
>DAORCZ010001598.1:0-1555 GCA_035345735.1 Pseudomonadota bacterium
TGCAGACAGGCCGAGAGCACAAGCAGGGGCAGCAGCCAAAGTCTTCTCATCGTTCACTCTCCGGGGCAGGGACGCCGCCTCGCCGAGGATCGGGATTGGGCAGCGCTGGCCGCAAGCCTAGCGCGGCCTCTCCTCGGCTGCTCGCGCGGCTGCGCATCGATCTCGGTCTGGCCGGGGGGCCCTGTTAGTATCCGCGCATGCGTGACGGCTCCCTGGGTCTCTGTGCTCCTTGGTTTGTGGCTGCGCTGATCGCGGTGCCCGCGGTCGCGACCGACTGTCCCGCTGCGGGTAAGCCGGCAGCAGCAGCGAAGTCCACTGGTGCCGCGGCCCGACCGAAGGAAAAAGCAGCCAGCGCTGCCCCTAGCAAGCCTGCAGCGACGGAAAAAAAGACCGATGCGCCGACAACAGACGCGACCGCCAAGCCGCCGACCGAAGCCCCGCGCGAGCTGGATGCCGACACGCAAGCCGATCTCGCTGCCTGCCCATCCCCGCGCGCGCCGGGACAGAAGTTCGCCGCCGACTCGGGCAGTCGTCCGGAGCTGGTCATTGGCCGGCGTCGCGTCTTCGACCGCGTGCGTGGCTATGTCTGCATTCCGGGGTACGCCATCAGCGGAAAGCCAGTCACGCAAGCGCAGTACGAGTCGGTGATCGGCGTGCGCCCCCACGGCCGCGATTACGCCCCCGGTCGCCCGGTGTTCGTCTCGTTTCTGCAGGCCGTGCACTACTGCAACACCGTCTCGCTGCGCGAACGACTGACCCCCTGCTACGAAGTCCGGCTCGACAAAAAAGGCAAAGAGACAGTCGCCTGGCCGGGACGCACCGCCTGCACCGGCTACCGCCTGCCCGCCGCCGAAGAAGCCGCCGCCTACGACCGCGGCACCGAGAGCGAGTGGACCTGGTTTAGCAGCACGCTGCCGCTGGGCCAGCTAGACGCCCGCACCGACGCCCCCCGCGGCTTCTACCTGGCCCGCAGCACCCCGACGGCCCCCGCCAACGCCAACGCCGGCACCAATCGGCACGCCAAGCGATAGGCGTTTGTTGCCGGAACCGAACACCGACTAAAACAATCGATCATATATGATCAGATTCATTATTTTGATTGGTAGTCATTGAAATAACTCAAACTAAATTGGCACATTTCCCAGCCTATCCTGCAATCTCTGCCTGGGTTACCTAACCGCCCATGAGCGCTCGAAGGTCGGCGCCGTCGCGGTCGATCGCGTCTTTGAGCGCCGTCAGGGCGGAGGCACGGAGGCGGAGCTTGGTGGCAGCCAGCGCGCCGGCGTTCAGGCCGTGCAGGCGCAGCGCGACGCTGTGTGCCGTCGAGCGGAGGTCGGCTTCGGCCACCACTTCGTCGAGGAAGCCGGCAGCGACGGCGCGATCGTGATCGTAGGGCGCGGCCAGCACCACGGACTGCTGCAGTGCAGAGGGTGTGAGACGCAGGCGGCAGACCTCGATGGCGGCATGCGGCATGGTCATGCCGAGGGCCACCTCGTTGGTGTGGATGCGATGACCGCCGCCGCTGATGCCGATGCGGTGATCGCCCGAGAGCAGC
>DAORCZ010001599.1:0-1550 GCA_035345735.1 Pseudomonadota bacterium
CCGTATTTGGGGCCGCGTATCCTTCGGCATCCAGCCAGCGGGCGATGACATCGCATGGGAAGCGACGCTCGCGCAGGGCCGCGGCGCGCTGAAGGGCAACGCTGCGGGAGCCAATAGCCGCCGGCAACAGGCCCACCTCGCGCAGCTTGGTCACCGCCAGCCAGGCGCCCGGAAATCCCGACAGCGCGCGCGAAGTCAGTAGATCGCCACGCGGCGGCAGCTCATCGCTGGGCACGCAGACGATCAGCAGCGCATCCGCCTTGCCTGCGCGGAAATAACTCAGCGCGGGGTAGTCCTCGGGCCGACGCTTCGGCGTGCCGAGATCGACGCAGAAGTCGACAAGCTGCGCATCCGAGTCCCGACAGCGTCGGCGAATCGTCGCCTCCAGCTCGCGCACCTGCGCTGGGACGAGGTCGATCGTCTGCGCGCCAACGAACATCTGCCGCCCGCGCTGCGATGACCGCAGAGCTTACCGATTCCTTCAAATTATTTATTGGAGTGAGGACGGGTCGATAGAGAAGAATAACATCTTACCGCTCGCCCAGTCGTCGGCGTTTTCCGTTTACGGGAAACAGCTTGTTAAGTGCATCCAGATTCGCGCTGGCCGCCAATGTGAATCTGGAACGCCAACCTGTTTTTTGGCGTGCTTTCAACCAACGGAGTGCGTCATCAGTGCTTACCCCTTGCCGCTGCAGTGCGTAAAATACGTGAGCATATTCATCTGCAATGCATGTTGCAAAGGTCAACGAATTGTCGTCATTGATCGAGATAGGCATGGTCGACGGGTTTGTACGGCCAATAGGCTGCAACTGCATCACGGGATGTTCCTCAAGCCCCTGGTAGGCGCCAATCAGCAGGTTGCTCGACGGATTACTCTCAATTGTGATGTCGCGCAGTGAGAACTCGTGCAACAGCCAACGCTGGAGCTGTTCCAGAACATCAAGCTCCGGGTTCGTCCAGGACACCAGCACCGGCCGCTGCCCACGACGAAACACGGCCTCGTCATAGAGGTAACGACTTAACAGTCTATCAGCAGCGCGGTCGCCGAATCTCGGAGATCGCTCGTCCCGCCTCAGGTATAGGGGATCGGTAAGGTTATCCGCCTCACCAACTAGCAAGCCGTAGCCGTGCCGTCGCAGTTCTGAGATCTCGTGCCGCAGCGCACGGGCACGCCGTAGGTTCTCAATGGAAATGTCGGGATCCGATTCTGGTCCATAAATTTCCGCCGCTAGCTCCAGCGCCTCCCGGCGAACTGGCTCGATCCGCTGGGGTGGAATGGCGATATCACCGGTCGCATAGCGGTCAAGCTCCCATAGCAGGTCATCCAGCCTCTCATCGGCAGGTTGGGCGACCTGCTCCGCACCATTCGCCCATCGCTTCGGCGGCAGCCCCAACGCCAAACCATGCCCCAGGCGGTCGCCGCTCTTCAGCAGCCTCGATTCGAGAAGCTCATGGGTGCGTCGTAGTCCTTCGCTGAGCCGCCGAAACTCCTCGCCTGTGTGGTACGTGAGTCGCAGGGGCTCGACGTTCCATTCTGGGTGCCGCTGCAG
>DAORCZ010001600.1:0-1549 GCA_035345735.1 Pseudomonadota bacterium
CCCGCGATCACGACCGCCGCTTCGACCCGCCGACGAGGATCTAGCGCGCCCCGCTGCGAATCCAGTTGGCGACCAGGCACAAGCTGGCGTCGTCGATGAGCCCACTGTTGGGAGGCATCGCATCGCCGCCACCGTGCGGCACCTTCCAGACCTCGCCGGTGAGCTTGTACAGGAGGTAGCTGCGGTTCACGTTGAAGCCCGAATCGACGAGGGGCAGGTCCGATGCCGAGGACTGGCCGACCATCAGCGGCAGATCCGTGGCCCGCTTCAGTGTCGGTAAGAGCGGTCCACCATGGCAGTTGGTGTTGTCGCAGCGACCTTTGAAGACCGGGTCGAAGATCTGCGCGGCGGTCGGCGATGCCGTCGCGCAGTTCGTCGGCAGGCTGACCATCGGGGGCGGCAGGTCGGTCGGCGGGCGCGCCATATCGCGGGGTCCGGCGTCGGGGCCACCGTCAAGCGGCCCAGCCCCCGTGCCGCTGCTGTCACAAGCCAAGTGCCCGAGGCCGAAAAGCGGCAGCAGCCCCGAGAGCAACACCACGCGACCCAGACGGCCCCCCAGACGGTCACACAAACGGCGCGAAAAAACCTGCATGCTGCATCATAGGACGCGCGCCGGCTGGCGGCGCTGGCCTGGTGGACTCCGTCGGAAAACGACTACAAATCAGACAGTTCGGCGGCGTCCTGCGGCTCGCTTGACAGGATGCGATAGCCGATGCTCGGGCTAAAGCCGGCACGCACCAGCATGCGCAGCACCCGCGCCTTGCCGCGCTCATCGCCTCTCTCGGGGAGCGTGACCCGCTTCTTGGTCAAGAACGCCCGCGCCTGGCTCAGCTCATCGGTCTCGGCAAAGGCGCTGCTGACTTCCTGCGCGATGATGTCGGCGGCCACGCCCTTCTGGCGCAGATCCTGAGCGATCCGCCGCGGCCCCAGCTTGCGCCCATCGCGACGCAGCGACGCAAACGAGGCGGCATAGCGCACATCCGACAGGTACTGATGGCTGCGCAGGCGAGCAATGACGGCAGCGAAAAGCGGCTCGGCGGCAGCGGGATCCTCGACTCGCTGACGCATCAGACGACGCAGCTCGGCCTCGGTGCGCATGCTGCGACCAAGGACGCCGACCGCGTAGTCGTATAGCGCCTGCTCGCTATCGAGCAGCTTGCGACCACGGCGCCCCGTCGAGCGCGCTGGGAAATCAGACCGTCGCTCGCCTTCCGGCGAGGGCTCCGCCGATGAGCTACTGGACGAGCGGGTGGACGGGTCGGTCGACGATCTGGCGGGACGACGAAAGAACGAAGACATGGCGGCAGCCTAGCGCGAGACGGCAACCGTGCAAGCACCCCGAACGCCTCGCTTCCGGGCGGGCGGTGTGCACGTCGCGAGCCGGAGATTTTCCAGTTTTGCGCGACGATTTTCTATAGTGCGGACGCGCCGCTAGCCGGCCAAAGGAGTCCGTGATGCGTACCCGGTTTTCGTCCCGCATGGTTGCACCGCTGCTCTCTGCCCCCCTCGCCCTGGCCCTGGGCTGTGGCCATCCCGCCGTCGAGGAGGC
>DAORCZ010001601.1:0-1539 GCA_035345735.1 Pseudomonadota bacterium
CGGGCGTAGCTGTGATCAAAACCGAAAGCGATGCTCATGCCCTGTTGTGCCCTGCTTGCGCCGTCCTGTGGGGGGATTTCGCACGCGCTGCGCAAGTCGGGGTGGCTTTTCGATAAACTGAGCAGATGGGGGATGCTCGACGAGCCAGATGGCGGCTCGCCCAGCTGCTGGCGGGCGTTGGCTTGCTGCTGCTGTTCGTGTCGCTGCCCTCGCGTGCTGCCTCACCGCGCAGCTCAACGGTTGCCGTCATGCCGTTTCGCGATCTTTCTGCCGGCGCCCCTGGCAGCTCGCCGCACATCGGCGAAGCCATTCGCGAGACCGTCACCTCGGACCTCAAGCAGCTTGGATCGCTGCGCGTGATCGAGCGCGGCAACCTCGACAAAATCCTGGCCGAGCAGGGCATCCAAGCGCACCGCCAGGATCTCGATGTCTCGACGGTGGTCAAAGTCGGCAAGCTGCTGGGTGCATCGCTGATCGTGGTTGGCGCACACCAGCGGCAGAGCACGCAGGTCCGACTGACCGCCCGCTTTGTGCGCGTCGAGACCAGTGAGGTCATCGGGGTCGCCAAAGTGGATGGCGCGAGCCGCGACTTTCTGCGCTTGCAGGATCGTGTGACCGCGGCGCTGCTGCGTTCAGCCGGCTTCCCGGTTCACGCCAAGCAGGTCGAAGAAGGGGCCAGCCAGCGGCCTGATCTTAAGAGCCTGCGGACACTTGAGCTCTACGGTCAGGCGGTTCTGGCTGGCAACGACGACGAGCGTCGCAAGTACCTGCAGGCTGTCGTCGCCGAAGACCAGAGCTTCAGCTACGCGCTGCATGATCTCGACGAGCTTGAGCGACGGCTGCGTACTTACCAAGCGCAGGCCCAGCCGCTGCAGGAACAGGATCTGGCCGCTCTGCGCGCGGGGGTCGCGGCGGCGAAGGATCCGCAGGTGGCGGCGGGGCTTTTGGTGCAGCTGTTGGGGCGGCTGGCGACGCAGAATCGCTGGAACGCGCTGGTCCGCGAGGCCCGCAGCTACCTGCGCGGCCTGCCGGCAGGGGTCGCGATCAGCGGCGGCATCGATAATGTCGCGCTGATGCTCCTACAGTACGATGGCAGTCTGAAGGACTACGATGCCGTGCTGCGCGACGGGGAGTGGTATTTGAAGCGGGCTCCGGGCAGTCCGCTCTTTGGCACCATCACGGGCCTCGTGCAGCAAGCCATCGAGACCAAGCGACGCATGGACGAAGGTCGTAGGCGTGTGCAGGACGAGCTCACAGCGACCGATCGACCGGAGCACTGGGACCTCTGCCGAGTTGGCGATCTGTGTCGCAATGGCGAGCAGTACGATGCGGCGCTGCGCTTCTATGATCTGTGCGGCCAGGTTCCTGGCAGCGAGGCCAAGACGCGGGCTGAACTGATGCCGCTCTTGGTGCTATCGGCTTCAAACGGCGGCCTGTGGAAGGCGCTGCATCGACTGCTCGCCGAGTGGGAGCAGCTGGACGCGCGCGAAGCGCAGAAGTGGCGCGTGCAGTATCGCGGCTGGATGCCCGAGGATGAAT
>DAORCZ010001602.1:0-1538 GCA_035345735.1 Pseudomonadota bacterium
CGAGCCCGCTCGACGTAGGTATCCAGATACTGCTGCCGACTGCGCTCCGTGCTGTCCGCAAGCGCCTGGATTCGCAAGCGCGACTCATGGGCACGCTGTTTCTCTTTCGTGACGTAAACGCCACTGGCCACCAGCATCGCCAAGAACACGGCGAGCACCGAACCCCAACGAACCGCGCTTTCTCGTCGCTGCTGCGCCTTTGAGTCGCTCAGGAATGCGCCCAAGAGCGGGCTCAGCTCCTCCGGCTTACGGGCTCCATATGCGTGGAGCAAGTCGAGATCCGGCCTTCGCCAAAGCCGCCTAGAGGGTCGCCTGTCGGCATCCCACAGCCTCGCGGCCTCAGTCGCGCGATCGTGCAGGCAGCGGTCGGCTCGGCCTTCATCGATCCATTTGCGCAGCTCGATCCAGTGCTCGAAAAGCGCTTCATGCGTGACCTCGGCCACGGCCTCGGCACCATCGACCCCTAGAGTGACCAGTCGCGCATTCTCGGCCGAGAACTTGCGCAGCACGGCAAGCACCTGAGCCTCAGTCTCGCCGCGTCCACACAGCTCCGACAGGGCAGCCCGCCGCCGCGTATCGCGAGTTCCCTCGCCGAGCCGGACCAATCGCACCAGCGCCCGCCGCGCCGTCTCCTGCTCTGCGTCAGTCAGCGTCTTGTAGATCTTCTGCGCCTCGCCAGCCAGCGCGCCACCGACGCCGCCGATCTGGCGGAGTGTCGCGCCCGGCTCCTCGCCCCGCTCCATTCCTTCCCAAATGCGGGTCAGCGCAAATTCCAGAAGCGGCAGCGCGCCCTGATTGCTGTGCGCCTCCGCTAGAAGCAGATCGACTGTCGCAGCATCGAGAGGTCGGCCTGCGTGCTCGGCCGGCTTAGCGATGGCCGTGCGCAGCTCCTCAGGGCTGAGCCCCGGCACCATCACCCCTTGTTCCGCAATCAGTCGATTGAGCGCATTGTGATGCCGCTGCGTCTCCCCCAGAAAATCGCTGCGCAGCGTCAGGATCACCGACACTCGCACCGACCGCGACTGCGCCGCTTGCAACAGCAGCTCAACGAACCGATCGCGCTCCGCCGCGTCTTCGCAGAGGGTGTAAATCTCCTCGCACTGATCGACGAAGACGACCAACGGCGACGTGGCGATGTCCGGCAGATCCGCAGCGAACCGTCGCAGACCTTCCCCGCGCATCTTTTCGTCTCGCAGCAGGTCTTCGATCGCGACCTGCTGCTTGGCCGGCAGCACCGAGCTATCCGCCGGCAGAAGCGGCACCAGTGCCCGCGCCAAGCTCTCGATCGGTCGTTCCCCGGGCTTCACGATGGCAAAGCGCATCGGCTGCGGCCCCGGGATCGGCGACTGCACCAGCGCCGCCAGCAACCCCGCCCGCGCCACTGACGACTTCCCCGACCCCGACGGCCCCACAATAGCCAGTAGGCGCGTCGCATCCAGCTTCTCGTGTAGCGCCTCAAGCCGCTGCCACAGCGCACCCGTCAGCGCCTCGCGCCCGAAGAACAGATGCGCTTCATCGAGCTGAAACGCCGACAACCC
>DAORCZ010001603.1:0-1538 GCA_035345735.1 Pseudomonadota bacterium
CGATCCCGCGTCGCTGGGAGCTGTGCCCTGCGGATCGACGCCGGGGCGGCAGACATAGATCGTGCCGCGCTCCTCCGCTTGATAGACAGCGACGAGCCGCAGGCGGGCCATCTCCAGCACCGCGAGCAGCGTCAGCACTGCCTGATACATAAAGTCGCTCTCGGGTTCCTGCGTCGCGAGCTGGGTCAGGAGCCCGTCGTAGGTGTAGACCTGCTGAAACAGCGGCGCCGCGCTGTCCAGCGCTTCGCTGATCTGGTTGATGCGGTCGGCCAGCGACAGTCGCTCGACGGTGACTTCGTGGGTCAGCTTGCGCTGGCGCTTGCCGTGCAACCCGGCCAAAAGATCGATCAGCTCCCACACCGGCACTTCGGCGAGCGGCGCCACCGCCAGGATGTCGCTGCTATCGGGAGCCACGTCGCGCGTCCAGACGTTGCGCCCGACGACTGGCCGCTCAGCCAAAAGCGCCGCGACGGCCTTGAACTTCTGGTACTCAAGGAGGCGCCGAATCAGGTTCTCGCGCGGATCGCCGAGCTCGGCTTCTTCACCCTCCTCGGCCTCCAGCACCGTCTGCGCCTCGGGCGGCAAGAGCTCGCGCGACTTGATATAGGCCAGTGTCGCGGCCATGAGCAGGTACTCGCTGGCCACGTCCATGTTCAGCGCGTGCATCGCCGACAGCGTCATCAGGTACTGCTGCGTGATGAACGAGATCGGAATGTTAAAGACATCCAGCTCATGCTTGCGCACGAGGTGCAGAAGTAGGTCGAGCGGC
This sequence comes from Pseudomonadota bacterium, assembly GCA_035345735.1. Classification (GTDB taxonomy): domain Bacteria; phylum Myxococcota_A; class Polyangia; order Palsa-1104; family JAEUJZ01; genus JAEUJZ01. The sequence goes on from DAORCZ010001603.1 coordinate 770, forward strand.
CCCTCGAACTCAGGCAGGACCAAGCCCAAGTTGATGGGATCCAGAAGATCGCCCGCCGTGTCGCCTGTCCTCGGCGTCCCCGGAGTCGCTGCGCGCGAAGCCAGGGCGGTCGCCGTCAGCTGCTGGACGACGCTATCGACACTTGTGCGATCCATGGATGGTGGAGGGGCTGCTCGGGATGCCTAGGATGCTTAGAACTTGGAGGGGGGACAGGGCTCAGACGGCAGGGCGGCAGATCTCGTCAGGGACGGTGGCCGCGCCGGCACCGAGGAAGGCGGACCATACTCGCTACCCCCCAGCGAGGCAAGGCGTTTGTCGGAGCCGGCCTTCTCGCCGGGCGGACGGTTGTTCGCTTGTCTGGCTGGCGCCGCCTCGATAGAGTCCATCCATGGCGGACCCAGTTACCTGCACCATCGAGCAAGGCATTGCGACCATTACCCTGGATGACGGCAAGGCCAACGCACTGTCGCCGGGGTTGATTGCCGCGGTGCACGCCGCGCTCGACCGCGCCCAGGCAGAATCGGCGACGGTTGTTCTTTGCGGTCGCCCCGGGCGTTTCTCGGGCGGCTTCGATCTCACCATCCTCACCGGCGGAGGCGAGGGAGCGATGAAGCTCCTGCGCGCCGGCTTTGAGCTTTCGCATCGGCTGCTGTCGTATCCGCGGGGCGTGGTGGTGGCCTGCACCGGGCACGCCATCGCCATGGGCGCCTTCCTGCTGCTCTCGGGCGATCACCGCATCGGCATCAGCGGCGGCGGTCATCGCATCCAC
>DAORCZ010001604.1:0-1538 GCA_035345735.1 Pseudomonadota bacterium
CAGCTTGTAGCCGCTTTGTTTGACCACCAGCGAGTAGGCACCGACGAAAGCAGCGCGCTGGTATGGCGTCTGCCCCAGCTTGCGCTCGGTCAGGAGCACGTCGGCGCCGGGTGGGGTCGAAAGGATCTCCAAGACGCCGCGCGGCCGGGCCATGCCGTCGCGCAGCAGGCGAGCCACCAGGGCATCGAGGGTGGTGCTGGCCTGGTCGGCGGTGCAGCGGGTGCACGGCTCGCTGAGCTGGGCTGCATAGTCGCCGGTCGTCCCTTCGACGAGCTTGAGGCGCAGCGTCCAGTCGCTCTGGCTCAGATCGCCGGTGGCCTCAATGCTGGTGGCCAGCAGGTAGTCAGCCTCGTTGACCGTCGTCAACTTGTCCTGGCAGTCGAGCTGCTCTAGGCAGTCGGCCAAGCGTGGCGCCTGAGCCAGCGCGACGCCCTTTGGCACCACCGACAGCCGCTGCTTGCGCACGCCGCCCTCGATGGCCTGGCTGAGTACGCGCTGGGCCTCGGCCGGCACGCCCTTGAACTCGGGCAGCCAGACCAGGGCGGGTACGACGCGCGACACGACGGCATCCGAGTTGACGTTGAAGCGCAGCTCAGACAGGCGGCCTGGCAGGACCTTGACCGGGCCTTCGATACGTCGCTGGCCCATCTCCAGGCTGATGCGATGCTCGCCGCTGGCGAGGAGGAGCGGCAAGGGCAGGGGCAGCATGCCGGCGACGCGCTCGTCGACCAGCACCAGTGCGCCGCGTTCACCGACGATAGCGACTTCACCGCTGGGCGGGCGTGGTTGCTCGCTGATCCCCTCGGCGTCTTTCTTGGCGGCGGGGTCGTTGGCGCTGCCGGGATCGGCCAGGAAGCGACGCATCAGGTCCTGTGCAAAGACCGTGCGGCCACTGGCCCAGGCCAGGCGTCCAAGCTGGTACAGCGTCTCGGCGTCGGGCGATACGCGATAGGCCTGGGCCAGCGAGTCGGCGGCCCCGACGTAGTCCTTGGCCGCGATCGCCGACACCCCCTGTTGCCGCAGCACGCGGGCTCGCTCGGTCAGACTGCCGCTCCCGCTCGCGCCTTTGTCCTTCCCCTTCTTGGCCTCGGACAGCCCTGGAGTCAGCAACAGTGCGAGCACCGGCAGGAGCCACAGCCCCCCGTGAGCGACAAGGTGGTCTCTACCGGCCAGACTGCGCGTGTTCATTGCGATGCACCCCTCACCTAGTACGACCGGCCATTCGAAATCGTTCCGGGCGTCAGCCTCGGTCACTACGGGCAGGAACCCAGGTTCTGCACTTCGCCCGGCCGGACTTTGACCAGCGTCTGGGCGCCGTTTACGGTCATGACGTTGGTCCCCGGCAGCATCCATTCTGACACTTCCCGACAGCGTCCGCTGACCGTCTTGGGTAGCGTGACGCGACCTAGCTGGCCCCGCAGCCGTGCCTGGCCCGCTTCGGCTTCGCCGCGCAGCCCGGCCCGGGCACCCTTTCCGGCCTCGATGCGCAGGGCTTTTTCGAACTCGCTCATCGCCTCGACGAGCTGATCTTGTTTCTC
>DAORCZ010001605.1:0-1537 GCA_035345735.1 Pseudomonadota bacterium
GATCGGGATCGTGTGCTGCCAGCTGCAGCAGCGGCAGGGCCAGCTCGCTCGGAACCGCGGAGAGCGACTCCAGCACGGCGATTCGATGCTGCACACTCGAATCGCGGCTCAGCGTCGCAACGACATCTGAGATGCGCGGCACGGGCTCGCCGAGTCGCTGCAGCAGGGCATAGGCCTGCACCGCATCGCCGCTATCGGTCTGCACCGCCTGCCGCAGGGCGGGAATGGCCCGCGCATCGCCCAGCGCAGCCAGCTGTCGCGCGGCGGCAAAGCGCACACTGGGATCGGGATCGCTGAGCATCGCCGCGGCACGTCCCAGATCGGGTGGGCTCTCATCGAGCAGGAAGCGACGAACCTGCGGATCAGAGCTGCTCTGGAACGCGGCTAGCGCCGCCAGATGAGCGCTCTGCCCCGACGGAGCGATGCTCAGGAGCAGGCTGTGGATGCGGATCTGTTCGCGTTCGCTGGCCCCCCCAGCATGCTCAGTCAGCCAGCTTGAGAGCTGCGAGATGGCGGAGCTGCTACCCAGCGCGAGCAGCTCCTTGGCGACAATGCCCAGCGCCGCGATGGTTGCCAGTCGCGTGTCAGGATCGCTGTCTTTTAGCCCCCCGCGCAGGGTTGAAAACGCCGACTCTTCGCGATGGCGTCCCAGGGCCCGCGCCGAGCCACGACGAACCTTCGACTCGTTATCGCGCAGTAGCTGACCGAGTAGCGTCACGGCCTCCTCACCTGGGATGTCGCCGAGGATGGCGGCTGCCGACAGGCGCTGCTGCGACAAGGGAGAACGCATCGCGCTCTGCGCCCAGGTCAGGCTGTTCTGATGCAGCGCCTGCGGGCTGTACTTTGCGAGGCGCAAGATGGCCCGTGCTGACGTGGCTCGTAGCTCGGGCTCCAGGTCAGAGGCCAAGAGCGCAGCCAGTGGACGCAGATCGGACAGATCGCCGCTACGTCCGAGACCTTCGGCGGCCATGCGCTGAGCCGGCCCCAGAGATCGCCGATCGGCCAGCACCTGACGAAACAGCGTCGCGGTCTGCGGCGCAAGCGGGTCGGCAAGCGCCACGGCCGCTGTCAGCTGCAGCTCACTTGGATGCTGCGCAAGCTCGGCCAGGCGCCCGCGGCTCGGCTCGTGTCCGGTTCGGGCCAGGGCCGCCAGAACCGACAGCCGCTCGACTTCGCGGGTCCCCGATTGCAGTCGCTCCTCCAGGCTGCGCTGCGCGAACGCCCGCTCTCCACCCGAGGCTTGCATCAAGCTCTCCAGAAACGACAGGGCGGCCCCGGCGTCCTTGACGAGTCCGCGCTCTAGAAGCGACCGCAGGAGCTGACAGCCGGAGGACTCCGCGAGCTCACACAGCAGGTGTGCAGCCTGCAGGCGTGCGTCGGCACTGCCTTTGCGCAGCACCTCGCGCAAGAGGTCACGTCCGCTCTCGTCCCCCAGCCGATCGATGGCCTGGGCGGCGAGCAGGCTCGGCCCGGCCTCCGAGGATCGTCGCGACAGCGCACGCAGAGCCTCAGGGATCTGCCGATCCATCAGATGGGA
>DAORCZ010001606.1:0-1535 GCA_035345735.1 Pseudomonadota bacterium
CCTGCGTCGCCACCACCGTGTCAAAGCCGCGCCGCGCAAGCAGCGCCGCGATCGGCGCCACCACCGCATCGCCATCGGCCACCGCCAGTGCCCCACCGGGCATGAAGTCCGGTTGCAGATCAATCACCAGCAAGGCATCGCGACGGCGATCGATCGGGATGGCGATGGGAATGTTTCCGGCTGGCTGGGCCTCGGCAGGCCCCCCCACAATGGCCTCTGCACTCATGTCGACAACGTAGCCGATCGCCCCTCCGAGCGAGCCAGCAAAGCACGCCGCGGGCTCCCGCCGCCCCGCCTGGCCGCAAAGCACAGTGCCGGCGCGGGGTTGGCCGGCTGCCATCGCAGCGCCCCGCAGCGGAGGCCAAGGCCTACAACACGACATTCCGCGGCCCGGCGGCATCTGATACGACGTGTCTGTGACGACTGCTGGCGAAGCACTTCTTGGGTCGGCTGTGGCGCGGCGCTATCCCCGCACCTGGGCCGCATTTTCGACGCTGCCCGATGGAGAAGCAGCGCTGGGACACATCCTGCAGATCGAGCGTAGTCTGGCCGAGCGAGCGGGGAAGAAAGGCTCCCTGGGCTCGCGACGGCCACCGGGCCTGCAGCGCCTAGAACCGCGCGAAGATCGGCCCCTCTCGGCGAACGATCGGTTCGACGTCATCATCGCGGGAGGTGGCCTGTCCCTGGTCTATGCCGCGACGCTGGCCCAGGCCGGCCTGCGGGTCGCCGTGTTCGATCGCCGCGAGATCGGCTACGGCCATCGCGAGTGGAACATCTCGCGACCCGAGCTTCGTCCGCTATCGGCGTCCGGGCTGTTCACGCCGAGCGAGGTCGAGGGGCTGCTGCTAGGCCAGTATCGCGAGGGCATCTGTCGCTTCGGGAGCGGTCCCGCTCATCCGGTGCGCGAGGTGCTGGACTGCGTCGTCGATGCCGGCCGCCTGCTGTCGGCGCTGCGGCAGCGTGCCGAGGCGGCGGGGGCGACCCTGCTCCCGCACCATGCGCTGGCCGGCTATCGCGTCGATGCCGATGGCGTCCGCGTGGTGCTGTCGCCCGCCAGGGGTGGGGCACCACGTCAGCTACAGGCTCGCCTGTTCATCGATGCCCTGGGCGCCCAAAGCCCGCACGCCGCCTTCGATCTTTTGTGCCCCACGGTTGGCGGGGTGCTCGACGATCTGCAGCTCGGCACCGCGCCCGACGAGCTTGATCCCAGCCTGGGCGAGATCCTGATCACCACCGAGGGCATCGAAGACGGCGAGCAGCACATCTGGGAGGGCTTCCCGGCCCCCCATCCGACAGCGGACGAGGCCAGCCCGGGCCCCAGCCGACGCATGACCATCTACCTGTTCTACTACCAGCGGCGGACCCGCCTCGACGAGCGCATGGCCGCGGACGAGCAGCCGCTGCTCGCGCTGTATGAGCGCTTCTTCACCACCCTGCCGCGCTACAAGCGAGGCGCGCTGCGCCTCCTGCGACCAACCTACGGCTACATCCCCGGCTACACCCGCCTGTCGCCGATGCCGTCGGCCCCCAGCGAT
>DAORCZ010001607.1:0-1531 GCA_035345735.1 Pseudomonadota bacterium
AGGAGTCCGTCATGCAAGCAGCAAGCAAGCGGCGCCGGCGCGTCGTTCGAAGCGTTCAGACTGTGCAAGTTCTGGGGGTACTCGCCACGATGTCCCTTGGTGGCCACGTGGCTACGCCCCCGGCCGCCGCCGGACCGGGAGTGCCCCCGCCCGCCGAAAAGGCGCTGAATGATCTCAAGGAAGCGGTGGGGCGCTTTGGTCAGCGCGGGGGGGCGGTCAGCGCGCACGATCCCTTTTCCGACCACGCCAACCGGCTGGTCTATCTGGAGCAGGGCTGGGGCCCCGCCGAGACGCTTTGGTACTACCACGCCGACCAGGGCTCGATGCTCCTGCCCCGCGATGTGCTGGTCAACCTAGAGCAGCCGGGCAGCCAGAGCCGCATCATCGACCCGGTGAACCTGGCCCGCTTCCGCTTCCTCAATCAGCAGAAGACGCCGAACAATCCTGACGCGCTGCCGGTCGGCTTTGCCCGTCATCAGGATCACATCGGCCTGACCTGCGCCGCCTGCCACACGGGGCAGATTGTCTATCGCGGCACGGCGGTGCGCATCGACGGTGCGCCGGCGCTGGCCGACATCATTGGTTTCTTTCGCCAGATCGAACAGGCGCTCGATCAGACGCTGCGCGATGAAGGGAAGCTGGCCCGCTTCGTCGCGACAAGTGGCCGGGATCAGGCCGCGGCGCGCGCGCTGCTCAGCGAGAGCCAGCGCTGGTTTGCCGACTACAACCGCGCGAATTCGTCGACCACCGTCGAAGGCTACGGACGTCTGGACGCCGTCGGACGGATCATCAATCAGGTGATTCGCATGACCAGCGACGCCAAAAACAGCCTGGAACCCAACGCGCCGAACAGCTTTCCGCTGCTGTGGGATGCGCCGCGTCATGACTACGTGCAGTGGGGCGGTTTTTCCGCCAACGCCGGTGCCGGCGCGCTGGGTCGCAATGCCGGGGAAGTGATTGGCGTCTACGGTCGCGTCGAGGTGAAGAACTACAAGACCGAGGCCGAAGCCAAGGCCGGCTATCGATCGAGCATTGAAGGTCTGGCGCTGGTGGCGATGGAAGAGTCGCTGCGCACGCTGAAGTCACCGCGCTGGCCGCAAGACATCCTGCCGCCGATTGACAAGGCGCTCGCGTCGCGGGGCGAGGCGCTTTACAGGCAGCACTGTCAGACCTGCCACGCTCCGATTCAGCGCGATGATCCGCACCGCAAGGTCACCGCCTACATCGCCGGCGTCGATGTCGTCGGCACCGATCCGCAGAGCGTCAAGAACCTGGTGACCGCCCGCGCCCCGACGGGGATCTTGCAAGGCGCGATCTCGCCCAAGGGAGAGCACTACGGGGCTGAGGCCAGCGTGCTCGCGCTGCTTGGGGATCTGGTGAAGCGCTCGCTGAGTGCGCAGGCGCCGGCCGGTATCGCGGCCTTGGCGAGTGCCAAGCTGCACGGCATGAACGAGACTCCGAAGCAGGGCAACTTCACGCAGAGCACGCCGCAGAATCCCACCGCCGCGTTGCTTTCGTACAAAGCGCGGCC
>DAORCZ010001608.1:0-1530 GCA_035345735.1 Pseudomonadota bacterium
TCGCGCTGCACCAGTCTTCGACCTTTGCGAACAACAACCTGGCCTGCGCCGCCGGGCTGGCGGTGCTCCGCGAGCTATCCCCGTCGGAGGGTTGCGGCCTGGTCGCCGCCGCCGAGCAGCAGGGAGCGCAGCTTCAGACCCGACTGGCTGGGCTGGCCCAGCGCTTCCCGCGCAGCATTGCCGCGGTGCGTGGTCGCGGCCTGTTTGCCGCCATCGATCTGCAGCCAGCCCACGCCGACGATGGCTTCCTGTTTGGCTATCTCAGCGAGCAAGGTCTGCTGGCCTACGCGACCGCCGCCCTGCTTGCCGAAGAGTGCGGCGTTCTTCTGCTTCCGTCGCTGAGCAACCGTCACACGCTGCGCATCGCGCCGCCGCTCATCGTCGACTCGACGCAGATCGAAGCGCTGTGCAGCGCGCTAGAGCACGTCCTGCCGGCCCTGGAAGGACGCTGCAGCGCACGCCTTGCCCGCGGGCTGGGAGCAACGCGCGAGCCGACGATTCACGTGTCGAGATCGCCCGTACCCACGTCGGCGCCGGCGTCGGTGCCAGCGTCCGTGCAGACGTCCATACAAGCCGGCCTACCACCGCCCGTCCACCTGCCGCTGCCCCTCTCGCTCGAACCCAGCGCTCCGCACCCGGCGACCCACACGCGCCGACGCTACGCCTTCCTGATTCACTACAGCCAGCCGCAGGACATCGTCACCACGGATCCTGATCTCGCCGACCTCAGCGCGGGTGAGCGAGCCGCCTATCTGCGCTTCATGTCCGCCCTGCCGGCCGGCTGTGTGCTGCGGGCACCGCTCGTTCGCTCGCGCCTCGCTGCCGAGGCAGAGGGCTTTCTGATCGCGCTGCCGCTCCTGCCGGAACAGATGCTGCGGGCCGGGCGGGCGCGGGTGCGGGGACAGATCCAGCGCGCCGTCGATCTGGCCGCCCGCTTGGGGGCTGAGGTGGTGGGTCTGGGCGGCTTCACGACGCCGTATTCGCGACGCGGCCTGGATGTGTTGGGGCGCGGTCCCGCGATCACCACGGGCAACAGCCTGACGGCGGTGATGGCGGTCGCGGCCCTGCTGCGCTGCGCGCTGCGGCTGGGTCGCGCGCTGCCCCGTCAGCGGGTGGCGGTCGTCGGGGCGCGTGGCTCGGTGGGCGCGCTCTGCGCACGGCTGCTGCAGCGCGAACAGCCAGCGCAGCTTGTCCTTGTGGGCAGTCCGGGGCGAGGTCTCGACCCGCTGCACGCCCTCGCTGATGCCCTGCGCAGGTCGCCACCAGATCCGCCCGACGGCTCGCCGGATCAGCCCGGCCTGTCCGCGCCCTCGATCGTCATCAGCGATGATCTGCACCGGCTGCGTGACTGCTCCCTGGTGCTGACCGCGAGCGGAGCGGGGCGCGCGATCATCGGCAGTCGACACCTCGCCGCGGGAACCGTGATCTGCGATGTGGCCCGGCCGCCTGACGTCGCGGACGAGGTGCGGCGCCGTCGCGATGTCATCGTCCTCGACGGTGGACTGGTCGCGCTCCCCGATCCGCGGCTGC
>DAORCZ010001609.1:0-1525 GCA_035345735.1 Pseudomonadota bacterium
CTGCTGCTCACGCGTGGCGCTCCCCTTACCCGCTCCGCCGCGGGGCACCGGGGACCGCACCCGCCTCGCCACGCCGTCGCTCAGAGGGCCGCACCGCGACCGCCTGCAGCGCTTCGGCAATCACCCGGTCGGGGCGGATGCCTTCCATCTCGGCTTCCGAGATCAGCATCAGGCGGTGCGACAGGATCGACGGCGACAGGCTCTTCACATCATCGGGCAGCACGAAGTCGCGGCCGGACAGAAGCGCCCGCGCCCGCGCCGCGTGCAAGAGGGCCAGCGACGAGCGCGGCGAAGCTCCCAGCGCCACGAAGCGATGCTGGCGGGTGAAGCGCACGAGCTCTAGCACGTAGTCGTAGATCTCTTCGTCAACGTGGACCGCAGCGGCGAGGCGCTGCAGTTCCAAAATCACCGGCGGCGACAGCAGCTCACGCGGGGTGGCGGGCGGCCGGGCGTAGGCGCGCAGCATGTTCTTTTCCGCCGCGGCATCGGGATAGCCGACCGACAGCTTGAGCAGGAAGCGATCGAGCTGAGCCTCGGGCAGCGGGTAAGTTCCCTCGTGCTCGATGGGATTCTGCGTCGCTAGGACCATAAACGGCTGCGGCAGCGGCCGCGTCTGGCCTTCCAGCGTCACCTGGCCTTCCTGCATCGCTTCGAGCAGCGCCGACTGCGTCTTGGGTGGGGCGCGGTTGATCTCATCGCCGAGGATGATCTGGGCAAAGATCGGCCCCTCGCGCAGCACGAAGTCCTTGCTCGCCGGATCGAGGATGTAGGTGCCGGTGATGTCCGAGGGCAAGAGGTCGGGCGTGAACTGGATGCGCCGGAACTGACAGCCCAGGACCTGCGCGAAGGCCTTGACCAGCGTCGTCTTGGCCACGCCGGGCACGCCTTCTAACAGCACGTGGCCGCGCGACAACAGACCCAGCAGCAGCGCCTCGACGATGGTGGGGTTGCCGATAAAGACGCGGCTGACTTCGCTGACCACGGCTTGGCCCAGCTTCTGCGCTTGCATCAGCCTTTCGGGGGACAACAGGTTTTCGACGCTCTCCGGCATGCTCTGTCGATCTTTCCGCGATCTGCCCCCGCAAAGCGAGGCCCAATCGTGCCCGGCCCGCGGATCGGGGAGGGCCATCGCGGGAGCGTTGAGCAGCGTGCGACCCGGGCTTTTTGCTTGTCCAGCGCTGCCGAGATGAGGCAAGATACGTAAGTTGGGCCTCTGCCTGGCCCCGCCTGCCTATGCCCCCCCAAGGACGCCTTTCTGATCTCGCGCAGTCGCCCGCCGATGCCCACGGCTGTCCGGCCTGTCCGCATCCGACGGTCGGGCCGGCGGTGAGCGGCTCGGCCGATGTCTTGACCAATGGGCTGCCGTCGCTGCGCGTCGGGGATTCGGGCGTCCACGCCGCCTGCTGCGGCCCCAACAAGTGGAACGCCAAGACCGGCAGCGCCACCGTCCTTATCAACGGACGCAAGGCTCATCGTCTGAGCGACATGGTCAAGCACTGCGGCGGGATCGGCAGGCTGATCATGG
>DAORCZ010001610.1:0-1525 GCA_035345735.1 Pseudomonadota bacterium
ATATTCGCACCGCCGCCTCCGAGCTCGCCCGTGCCCTGCGCCGCGGCGTGGACGAGGTCTTTCGCCTCCACACCGCAGGCGATGAGTTTGTGGCCCTGCTCCACGGGCCGATCAGCGATCTGGAGATCTTTGGCCAGTCGCTGCTGGGCAGGTTGCGCAGCCGAGGCGTCACCGCGTCCGTAGGGCTGGCTTACTCGACCCAGACCGACCATGTGCCCGAGCGGGTGAACCTGCGCAATTTGGCTGAAGCGTCCTGTCGAGAGGCCAAACATCGAGGCGGGGACTGCGTGGTGATCGGTCTGGGGCTGGACGACAGCGGCGATGTGACCGCCGGGCTGATTGTCCGGGACGTCAATGAAGCGCCCGCCCACACGAACAACATCCCGAGTGGCTCGGCAACCGATGAAGCGATTCCCGAACCCATCGAGGACGAGCAAACCACGCTGGAGGACCCCGCGCAGCGTGCCCTGCGGTCCGAGGCAGCGGAAGCGATTTGTCCCCTTGGGCAGGGCGTGCCCTAGCCCAGCGGATGCGTCCGCCCGCTGGCAGCGGAGGTCGCGTTCGCGGGGGGGCTGAGACGGGGCCCCGGAGACGGCGCGCGCCAGCCCTCATCCGCCGTCCGCTCAGCGGACCCCTGAGACCTTCTGTCTTTTAGGAGAGCCAAGCCATGGCGAACCCACGCGATTCTCTCGACGTGACCCGGCCGGAGCGAGCCGTCGAGAGCCACATGCAAACCTTGGATGGGATGCGCTCGGCCTGCCCCAGCATGCACAGATTCTTTGCGCAGCTGCTTGATCTGGCCCGGTCGAATGCGCCGGTGCTCGTCCAAGGCGAGAGCGGCACGGGCAAGCTGCGCGCCGCACAGGCGCTGCATCGGTCCTCCCTGCGCCGATCGCGCCCGCTGATTACGCTGGTCTGCACGGCCCGCTCGGCTGCGCAGCTCGATGCGCTGCTCTGCGGCCCGGCGGCAGCGAGCAAAGGCCCGGCCGACAGCCCGCTGCGGCAGGCGCGCGGCGGGACGCTGGTGCTGCGCGATCTGACGGCCCTGGATCTGGCAGCCCAAGGCGTGCTGTTGCGAGCGCTGCAGGACGAGCCCAGCCTCGAGCGCGCCGTGCCGCAAGCGAGAAAGCGCGTGCGCCTGGTCTGCACCGCCGCCCCCGACCTCCCCAAGCAGGTGCGGCAGGGCCGCTTTCGGGCCGAACTGTATCACCGGCTCGTCGCGGCTCGGCTACACCTGCCACCACTGCGGGAGCGCCGTCCCGACATCGCGCTGCTGGCCGAGGAGGCGCTGCAGCAGGCGGCGCGGGAGCGAGGGCACCCACCGCCACGCCTCGATGCCCACGCGGTGGAACTGCTGGCTGGCTATGGCTGGCCCGGCAACGTCCGCGAGCTATTCAACGTCATGGAGCAGGCGCTCGGGCGGCTGCACGGTCGCGCCGAGCTCCGCCCGGCCGACCTGACCGACCTGCTGTACGCCGTGGAGTCGGTCGCCCCTGTAGAGGTTCCAATCGGCTCCACGCTGGCG
>DAORCZ010001611.1:0-1523 GCA_035345735.1 Pseudomonadota bacterium
TGGCCCGGCCGACAGGCCCTCCGGCACCGCCACTGCGAGGTCTATAATCGAGCCGTCTTTTGCCCTTTTTCATGAGGAGACCCCGCCATGCCCAGCCCACAAGGAGCCGCGGTCGCCCCGCCGCCAGGCGCCCGTGTCCAGGTCGGCCAGCTGGTGAACATCACGCGCGCTGAGTTCAAGGCTGACCCGTTTCCGTTTTATGCCGAGCTTCGCGAGCACCACCCCGTCTATCGCGGTCGCAGCGGTCAGCTCGAAGGCTGGCTCCTGACCCGCTATGACGATGTGCTGATGGTGCTCAAAGATCCGCGCATGGCCAAGGATGTGCGTGGCGTGGCGGGTGCGGCCGAGCTTTCGAAGCGGCCGTGGATGCCGGCTTTTCTGCGCGCCATGGAGAGCAACATGCTCGACCAGGATGATCCCAACCATGCGCGGCTACGAGGCCTCGTGCATCGCGCGTTCACGCCGGCTCGCGTCGAGAGCATGCAGGCGCACATCACCACCATCGCCACGCGCTTGCTCGATGCGGTGCAGGCGCGCGGCGAGCTTGAGCTGATCAAAGACTTCGCACTGCCGCTGCCGCTGACCGTGATCTGTGAGCTCCTGGGCGTGCCGCCGCCGGATCGGATGCGCTTTGCCCGCTTGGTGCAGACCGTGGTGGTGCCGCCGACCACGCTGAACGTCCTGCGCATGCTGCCGGCGATATGGTCCCTGATTCGCTACCTGCATCGCCTGATCGCCGAGCGGCAGCGGCAGCCCAAGGACGACCTGCTGAGCGCGCTTTCGCAGGTGGAAGAGGCTGGTGATCGTCTGAGTACCGACGAGCAGACAGCGATGGTGGTGCTGCTCCTGCTCGCCGGGTTCGAGACCACGGTGAACCTGATCTCGTCGGGCACGCTGGCGCTCCTTCAGCATCCCGAGCAGCTGGTTTGGCTGCGCGAGCATCCCGAGGGCATCAAGACCGCCGTCGAAGAGCTGCTGCGCTACTGCAATCCCGTCGAGACAGCGACCGAGCGCTACGCCAAGGAGGACCTGGAGCTACACGGGACAACCATTCGGCGGGGTGAGCTTTTGATTGCTGTTCTGGCAGCGGCGAACCGCGATCCTAGCAAGTTCAGTCAGCCCGATGTCCTGGATCTGCGGCGCGATCCCAATCGCCACCTGGCCTTCGGACAGGGCGGGCACTACTGCCTGGGGGCCTCGCTGGCCCGCATGGAAGGCCAGATCGCGATCCAGCTCTTGCTCTCGCGCCTGCCCAACCTGCGGCTCGCTGTGCCGGCGGAGAAGCTGCGCTGGCGAGCCACGCCGGTGGTGCGCGGACTGAAGGCACTGCCGCTGCGCTTTGGCTCGTAGCGTCCGGCGCGCGACTTAGTTTTTCAGCAGCGCGGCGCGGATGAGCGACAGTGGCCCGCGACCATAGCGCAAGAGGTCGTCGTGGAAGCTCTTGAGGGCATAGCCGCCCCCGCGCGACGTCTTGACCTGATCGCGCAGTCGCAGAATTTCGAGCTTGCCCCACGTGTAGACCA
>DAORCZ010001612.1:0-1521 GCA_035345735.1 Pseudomonadota bacterium
GCCAGGTCAAAGACATCGCTCTGAAAGAACAGCTCTCCGTCGGGTGCCAAGAGCCGGCTCAGCTCCGCGGCCAGCTCGGGAGTGACGATGCGGCGGTTGTGCTGCCGTCGCTTGAACCAGGGGTCGGGAAAGTTAATGAAGAAGCGCCGCACCGGGTGGAGCGCAAAGAGCAGCGGCAAATCAATGTTGATATGGGCGAACACCGCATGCAGGTTCGACAGGCCGGCGGCGGCGGCTCTCTCGTTGACGTCGTCGACCCAGGCCTCGCGGATCTCGATGCCGATGTACTGGGTGTGGCGATCGCCTGCCGCCAGCTGAAACAGGAACTGCGCATCGGCGCAGCCTAGCTCGACATCGACGGGACCGGGCGGAAGCTGCAGGCTCGCCGGGGCCAGGTTACGCAGCGCCGGGCGCAGTGGATTGACGTGGTGACGGACGCGGACAGCCATGGGGTACCGGAAGGCCCGGCAGCTTACGAGGCAGGCCTCGCCGCTGCAAGCGCCGCGCGCCCCGCCCCTTGCGTGCTGCGGTTTATGTCGATAAGCGCGGCCGGCAGCGATTCCGGGATTAGCAGCGGACGCGCGCTTCCCCGCTCTGGCCGCTCTCGCCGCTGTTTCATTTGACAGTTCAATTCCGCAGTAGCAAAGATGCCCGGCTCTAGATTGCTAAACCTCCATGTCCTTTAGATAGAGTCCAACAAACTTAGATAGAGTCCAAACCCGCTATGAGCCAAGAATCCCGCGAATCTTCTTTTGCTGCATCGCAAGCCACGTCTACGACCTGTCCGCAGTGTGGAGCACAAGCGGTCCGCGGCCGCGCCCGTCCCGGTCGCAGCATCCGCTATCGCAACCTGGGAGCCCTGCCGCTGCCCGCCGACGTCGCCGTGCCGACCTGTGTCCGCTGCCGTTTTGAGTACATCGACCCCGAGACCCGGGCCCGCCTGGAGCCCCTGCTGCACGAGGAATACCGTCGGGTGCTGCAGCAGCGTGTCCGCCAGTCGATCGACGCCCTGATGCGGCACACCTCGCAGCGCAAGCTGGAGGTGCTTCTCGGGCTGTCGCAGGGCTATCTGTCGCGCCTGCGCTCGGGCGCGGGCCATCCCAGCCCCGAGTTGGTCAGCCACCTGGCCCTCTTGGCACAGGACCCGGCCAAGCGCCTCGCCGAGCTAGAGCGCTATTGGTCGGAGCCCGCCGCGCCGCCCCCCGCCGAGCGCTAATACCCGCCAGATTGGCGCCCAGCTGGGGTAGAGATTAATAGGTAAACCGATCCAAATTTTACCTGTTGTCACAATATTATTACGTGATTTACCGTGGTAAAAATCGGCCATAATTGAAGAATAAGTAGGAAATGTCGATTTCTAGTCCATGGGGATAATCGCGGCTTTGGGCATTTGTGGGAGCCGCGGGGACTCGCACGCAGGGAGGGTCCAGCCGGACCGAAAGGGGGGAGTCTAGGAGTGCGACCCTGCCCGACTTTCGCCGCCGCCACGACGAGCGCTTGTGATAGGATCGGCGCTGTTCC
>DAORCZ010001613.1:0-1516 GCA_035345735.1 Pseudomonadota bacterium
CGTCCCGACGCTGAACTCGCTGGTGTCGAGCGGCGCCTTTGTCAGCTTGGCCCGCCGCATTCTTTCCGACTACCCGCCGCCGCCCGAGGTGCAGCAAGCCTTCGCGCCGCCCCCGGCCCCCGAGCCGAAGCTTTCGGCCGGTCGCGACCGCATCCGCGAGTTTGACCGCTTCGACTACCCGCGACGGAAGCCCGACGACGATCCCGACTTCATCCGGCGGCAGCTGCGCGACCCGGCGCTGCCCCCCGATCTGCGGATGTTTTTAGAAGAGCGCATGAACTTTATGGGCCTATCCCCCTACGACAGCGATCGCGATGCTGAGGTCATGTGGCGGGCCATGCTGGATGCGCCTATGCAGGAAGAGGTCCGCTCGTATTTTCAAGAGCGCCTACAGCAATTAACCGAGCCCGCCGAGGTGGAGGTTTAATGATGATTCCCGCCGGTCTATCGACTCGCTATCGCGAAATCCTGACGAGTGGCACGCCGACGGCCGAGCTAGAGCGGCAGGCCAGCGCCCTGTACCTGCGGGCCGCGGGGTCCAGCGACGGCAAGCTGCGCGACGAGCTGGACAGCCTGACGCACTGGCTGCGCCTGGGGCAAGGCGGCGACGAAGACAAGGTCCGCCGTCGCGGCTTCGGCATGGTGATTGCGCTGATCACCATCCTTTCGCCGACGCTGGCCGACGAGCCAGGCGGGCCGCCGGTGCCCGAGCTGAGCTTGGATCAAGCGCTGTTTTATCGCGGCTTTGAGGCGTCCTCACCGCTCTCGACGGGGGTACGCCACCTGGGAGCGGCGGCGCTGCGGCTCTTGGTGTCGCTGGTGCGCAGCATTCGCTATCTCGATGACGCCGCCTGGGCCGAGTTTCAGCGGCTGCTGTCGCTGGAGTCGATCAAGACCCTGGGTCTGGTGTTTGCCGCCTGGGTCGCGGTGACCGTCGTCGGGGGGCCGCTCGCTGCCGTCGCCAACGCCGCGCTGATGGCCTGGGGCCTGTCGGGGCTGTGGGAGCAGGCCAAGAGCCTAGCCGGCGCGCTGTCGGACTGGTGGCAGACGGCATACCGCGCGACCCGCGACGAGCAGCTAGACCAAGCCGGCGAAGCCTTCGCCCGCGCCTTTGCGGGTGGGCTGATTACGGCGCTAGAGGTCGTCGTCACCCATCGCGCCTTCCGCACCGTCGAGGCCCAGATCGCGCGCAAAGTTCCGACGCCGCAGCGCCTGCGCAGCGAATACGAGCGCGCGGTCAAAGAGGGCGAGAGCCAGCGCCGCACCACGCGCGAGCGCGTCATGAAAGCCGCGGAAGCCGTGGCCAGCGGAGCCCGCGGCGAGGGCATGCGCAAGGCCGCCAAGGCGGTGCCGGACGCAGCCCTTTACGCCGGGGGCGCCGCCGCTGTGCTGGGGCTGGCGGCGCTCACGGCCTGGGGCCTCTCAGAATCCAAGGGGGCGGCGTGAGCCCGGCCCAGACCGACGACGCGCCCAGCCTGCTATGGCTCGGCGCGGTGGGGGGCGTGGGGCTTGTCGT
>DAORCZ010001614.1:0-1516 GCA_035345735.1 Pseudomonadota bacterium
CAGGAGATCGAGGACAAGATCCGCCAGAAGCGGATGTCGCGCGAGGCGCAGGCCAAGCTGCGTAAGGAGCTCAAGAAGCTCAAGCTGATGTCGCCGATGTCTGCCGAGGCGACCGTTGTCCGCAACTACATTGACTGGGTGCTGTCGCTGCCCTGGGACGATCGCACGCAGGACAAGCTCAACATCAAGGAAGCCGAAGCAATCCTCGACGAGGATCACTACGGTCTGCAGAAGGTCAAAGAGCGCATCATCGAGTACCTGGCGGTGCAGGCGCTGGTGAAGAAGCTCAAGGGGCCCATCCTGTGCTTGGTGGGACCGCCTGGCGTTGGCAAGACCAGCTTGGCCAAGTCGATTGCTCGCGGCACGGGACGGCGCTTCGTTCGGCTGTCGTTGGGTGGTGTGCGCGACGAGGCGGAGATCCGCGGCCATCGACGCACGTACATCGGCGCGATGCCCGGCAAGATCATCCAGAGCCTTAAGAAAGCGGGCAGCAACAACCCCGTCATGCTGCTCGATGAAGTCGACAAGATGTCGACTGACTTCCGCGGTGATCCCTCGGCGGCCCTGCTGGAAGTGCTCGACCCCGAGCAGAATCACTCGTTTGTCGATCACTATCTCGATCTCGACTACGACCTCAGCGATGTCATGTTCATCGCGACGGCGAACAGCCTGCACAGCATTCCGTTGCCGCTGCAGGACCGCATGGAGATCATCCACCTGCCGGGCTACACCGAGTGGGAGAAGCTGGCGATCGCGCAGCAGTACCTCATCCCCAAAGAGCGCGAACAGAACGGCATCACGCACATCCCCCTCGATATCAGCGGTGAGACCATCCGCTCGGTGATCCACCACTACACCAAGGAAGCGGGCGTCCGCAGCCTAGAGCGCGAGATCTCGACGATCTGCCGCAAGGTCGCGCGTGAGGTGGTCAGCCGATCGCACGCCAACGTCGCAGCGACGATAGATCCCGGGCCCGAAGCGCTGCCGGTCAGCGAAGACAAGGCGCCAGCCAAGGTGCGCGGCAAGGACAAGGCAGCCGACAAGGCGACAGAAAAATCCAAGCCGGCTGAGCTCCGCGAGAAGGTCACTCGTTTCCGGATTACCAGCTCCAACTTGGCCAAGTACCTCGGCCAGCCGAAATACCGCAGCAACAAGGTCGAAGAGCGCGACGAGGTCGGCCTGACCAACGGTCTCGCCGTCACCATGCATGGCGGCGAGCTCTTGGTGACCGAGGTCTCAGTGGTGCCTGGCAAGGGCAAGCTGGTCTTGACCGGCAAGCTGGGTGAGGTCATGCAAGAGTCCGCGCAGGCCGCGATGAGCTACGTCCGATCGCGCGTCGATGCCCTGGGACTCGAGCGCGACTTCTATCAGAAGGTCGACCTTCACGTACACTTCCCCGAGGGTGCAGTGCCCAAGGACGGCCCCTCTGCCGGCATCACCATGGTGACCAGCCTGGTGTCCGCGCTGCTGCGCATTCCGGTGCGACACGACGTGGCGATGACGGGCGAGGTCACAC
>DAORCZ010001615.1:0-1514 GCA_035345735.1 Pseudomonadota bacterium
TGCCGTTTCAGGGAGACCAGAAGGAGTCGCCCATGAACAAGCTCAGCGCTCTTGTTGCCCTGGTTGCCTCGCTCTCCGTTGCCTCCCCCGCCCTGGCCCAGACCGGTTCTCCGACGGGCACCACCGCCGCCAAGCCGGCTCCCGCGGCATCCCAGAAGCCGCAGGTCATCAACATTGAAGACGGCAGCGATGTCGATGGACAGCGCGTAAACCCGAACGTCGATCTGGTCGACGGCCGCACGCGGCTGCGCCCAAGCTCGCTGATCTCGATCCGCACGAACTTCAAGGCCGAGATGCTGAAGTCCGTCGAGACGCTGTAAGCCAGCCCAGGCCGCAGCCGGTGCGCCGGGGTTACGGCAGCAGCATGAAGTCCTGCGTCGCGCCGTCGACTTCAGCCTTGCCATCGCAGGCGGCGTGGAACTGGATCTTGGTGATGGTTGGCACGAAGGTCGAGACCTGCGTGATCTCGGCGCTGCCGCCCACCGGGTTCGTGCGACAGCCCGGATCCAGGATCGCACCATTGATCTTCGCGACGCGAGCCGAGGCCCCAAGCCCAGCGCCGGCGCTCGCACCGGTGGCATCAACGGTCAGGATGTCGTCGCTGGGATCGGCGGTGCCCTTGGTATTCACGACCACCGTCCAGCTCTGACTGCCGCCCGCTGCGACCGCGCTACCCGAGGCCGAAGCGACGGCATCGGCGCCCGTGAACTTCACGGTCAGCATGGTGCCGCTGCGGCTGGCGCTCACCGACTTCACGCTGGCCAGCGCCAGGGCCTTGTTGTTCTGTGCCGCCACGGTGGCGTTGGTGTAGGTCTGCGACAACGTCGCCGAATCGACCGACGACCAGTTGCCGGTCACCGAGACCGATCCTGCAGCCGCCCCGCCCAGGGGCAGCGGGCAGCCGCCTCCCAGCGTGATGTTCACGGAACCGGTCGTGCAGGGATAGGTGGTGCATGCGGTCTGAACCGCCGCACAGGCCGGCGCGGGCCCCTTGATCGCATCCATCGCCAGCGTGCCGGACAGACCGATCACTCCGGCCGTCGTCAAGCCAAACTGCACTTCATCAATTGCCGCCTGCTTCGCGCCACAGGACGCCAGCAAGGCAAACACTGCAAGACCAAACCGACGTGCGTTCATAAGCTCTTCCCCCCCGAATTCAGCCTGTTCACAGCACGGCACTGCGCCGTGACGTGGCCAGACGTAGGCCGGAAAAACTTATTCACCGCGATCGCTGAAATTCCGCCCGCCACGCGCGGCCCCAACGCCCGCCGCCCAGGCTTGCGCAAGCCTTGCGCTCAATCAATTCAGCCACTTCGCCTCGTCTGGTTTCGCGCGCCAGGGCTGCCCGCCGTCTACGACCTTGAGCTTGCGCGGTTTCCGTAGCTGCAGACCCGCCCAGGGACGGCGAAGCAGCAGGAACGACCAGCCCAGCGCCGCCAGCTGCGACACCAAGGACAGCCACTGCCCCGACAGCAGGCCAGCCACAAGGCCGATGCCGATGAAGAAATAGGCCA
>DAORCZ010001616.1:0-1513 GCA_035345735.1 Pseudomonadota bacterium
GAGGTTGCGCGATGGCCCCGTCCACCCCCGAAGGCACGCTGCCCTATGAGCGCTTCGACACCACGTCCGAGAAGCCGGAGCGCCGGCTCGAAGCGTTTCGCGAAGCCATGTCGGTCATGTACGACGTGCAGCCGCTGGATGAAGCAGCGAGGCTGGCTCCGGTCATCGTGGACAGCTGGCAGCTCGGGAGCTCGGTGCTGATTGCCGCGCAGATGCCGGCCTATAGCTATGAGCGCTCGTCGCACATGATTGCCCGCGACGGTCGGGATCTCTATCAGATCCAGCTCTATCAAGCCGGTCAATGTCACGTGGTGCGCGGTGCGAAAGAGGCGCTGGCCAAGCCCGGCGACATCATGGTCACGGATCTGGCGACGCCGATCTTTACGGAGGAGCCGGCCTTTCGTCATATCGATCTCCTGCTGCCGCGCGCGCTACTTTCGCCTCTGCTCGACGATCCCGATGCGCATGGCGGGCGCATCCTGTCGGGCAATCATCCGCTGGTTGCGCTGCTGGGCAGCCATCTGGAGAGCCTGCATCAGCAGGCCTGGCGCATTCCCCTGGAGCGGGCCATGGCCGTCCTGAGCGCGACGGCCCAGCTGGCGGCGAGCGCCATCAATGGCTGCAGCGATGAACGTACCGAGACCGGAGTGAACGCCGCGCGGGCCTGCGAGCTGCGGCGCTATATCAACCTGCACCTGCTTGATCCTGACTTGACGCCCGAGAGCCTGGCGCAGCGCTTCGGTCTTTCGCGGGCGACGGTCTATCGCATGTTTGGGGCGGAAAACGGCCTCACTCGCTATGTGAAGCGGCGGCGGCTAGAGCGCGCGCGCATCGACTTGAGCAGTCCCTCCCACCGTCACCGGACGATTGCCGAGATCGGCGAAGCCATCGGCTACGCGCACGCGCAGGACTTTATCCGCGCCTTTCGCCGCGAGTTCGGCACAAGCCCCGGCGAGCTTCGCGAACAGGCGCGCACCGTCG
Organism: Pseudomonadota bacterium; assembly: GCA_035345735.1. Classification (GTDB taxonomy): domain Bacteria; phylum Myxococcota_A; class Polyangia; order Palsa-1104; family JAEUJZ01; genus JAEUJZ01. The sequence continues at coordinate 982 of DAORCZ010001616.1, forward strand.
GCCGAATACGACTCTTGGGCAAGACGCCGCAGCTCCCGGCGTGGTCCGAGTGGGTGCGCCGCATCAGCTGAGCGGCCAGGCACACGGGCGCACGGCATCGAGGTGGCATGGCCGATCCATGTCGTAGACCACGGGTTCCACGCTTTGTGGGGTAGAGTCTTATCGAGATGAAAAAACATCGGAATACGCCTCTGAAAATTCGAGTGATGGCGGAGTATGGCAGCTCGGGCTTATGGGGATTTCGTGACGGCGACAATGGCACATTTCGTCACGGGATGTTGGAATACACGGCGCTCGATTTACCGCGCAACCTCTGCGATGACTTTGGACGCTGGATACAGCGCTATGAAGACGAGAATCTGAGCAATCGCCTTGACCATGTCGCCTTCAATGCCGAGGGCTTGCGCTTGGCAGGTCTGCTGAAACGCTATTTGGGAACGAATCAGTACGTCGAATACCAGGGTGAATCGCCGGCGGGAGGCCTGCTGCCCAGCGTGAGGGTTGAGTAGGTCGCACCTGGGCAATATCACCC
>DAORCZ010001617.1:0-1508 GCA_035345735.1 Pseudomonadota bacterium
CCGATCGCGGCGCTGCTTGCGCGGCGCGGCTTTGACACGGTGGTGGCGACGCAGGACAACCATCCGGCGGGACACATCTCGTTCGCGAGCCGCCATGGGCTGCCGCTGTTCTCGACGATCTTGCTGCATGGCGCGGCGCAGACGCTGTGGCCCGATCACTGCGTTCAGGGGACGGCCGGGGGGGCGCTGCATGCTGGCCTGCCGCTCGATGCGTTGACCTTGATCCTGCGCAAGGGGGCCTATGCCGACGCTGACTCGTACTCGGCATTTCGCGAAAATCACGGCCCGGGCGGCGTGCGGCGGACCACCGGCCTGGGGGCGTTCCTGCGGGCACGGGGCATCGAGCGAGTCTTTGTCTGCGGCCTGGCGCGCGACTACTGCGTGGCCTGGACCGCGCTCGACGCGATGAGCGAGGGGCTGTCAGCCTTTGTGCTGGATGATCTGACGCGCGCCGTCGATCCCAGCCCAGAGGCGACGGCGCGCACGACGGCGTCGCTTTCGGCAGCCGGGGTGCGATCGATCCACAGCCAGGCGCTGCGCTTTCCCGACGTCGCCGATCCGGCCCCCGCCGGCTTCGTCCCCGCGACCGGAGGCGAGCGGCCATGAGCCCGTCCAGCGAACCCAGCAGCAGCGCGGCGCAGGCGTTTGGCCTGGATGTCTATCAGCTGACGACGCTGATCGCTCACGCGGCGGACGGACGGCTGCACAGCACGCTGCCGCTGTCGATGAGCTTTTTCTTTCGTCGCTTGCCGCGGGCTCGCCGCTTTGTCGTCGCGACGGGGCTGCGCTCGATCGTCGAGCACTGCAGCGGCCTGCGCCTAAGCCATGACGAGCTGGCCACCCTCGATAGCCACCCCATCCTGGGGCCGGCGCTGCTGTCGCCTGCGGGGCGGGCGGTGCGTGAGACGCTGGCGGCGCTCGACGGCTTTGTCGGCGACATCGATGCTCTGCCGGAAGGCACGCTGGCCTTCGCCGGTCCGGCGCTGGATAGCCGGCGTCAGCCGGTCGTGATCGAGGGCGTCCCGCTTTACGCCTACACGCCGCTCCTTCAGGTCAGCACCTCGCTGGTCTACAGCAAGCTGATCGAGACGCCGTGGCTGTCGCGGCTGAACTACCTGTCGATGGTGGCCTCGAAAGCAGCGCGGGTGGTGCTGGCGGCGCGGGAAGATGGCCGTGAGCGACCGGTGATCGAATTCGGTCAGCGTCGCACGCATCCGGCGGCGGCGGTCGATGCGGCCTATGCCGCGTACCTGGCCGGCTGTCGCGCCACGTCGAACCTTTTGGCCACCCATCGCTATGGCGTGCCCTCGGTCGGCACCATGGATCACTTCGCGGTGCAGGCCGCCGAGCGCCTGGGCGTGCCGGTGCACGAGAGCGAGGTCGCTTTCTTTCAGCGCTTCTACGAGATCTTTCCCCAGGCCTCGACGCTGCTTGTCGATACCTACGACACCTGGCGCGGCATCGCGGGGGCGGTGCGGGCCTCGTCCGGTCGCTGCCTGGGGGTGCGT
>DAORCZ010001618.1:0-1507 GCA_035345735.1 Pseudomonadota bacterium
GAACGCCTCGGCGTCGCGCCAAACAATCCGGGTGCGAGTTCAAAACCGTAAAGCATCCAGTCAAAGATGCGCATCGCGCCGGCCTGCTCACCGGGGATCAGCCAGCTGCCTACATCGATGATTCCGGCTCGCGGAGAGGGCAGGCTACTCAGGGAATAGCTCCACAGCGCAGGTGAGCGGCGATAGTCGAAGTCACCCGTGCCACTCGGCTGCGCCACCGCGAAAGTGATGCTGTCCGCGTCGTTGTACAAAAGCGGCACAAACAGGAGCTGAGCGCTGGGGCCTGGTGTCCGAAAGCACGATACGGAGAAGCGCCCTGTGCCATCGGCGGAGCCCGTGCCCAGGATGCTGCCGGATTCGGCGACGACTACGAACACCTGGCGCGCGTTGGCCGTTGCGTAGGCTGTCTCGAATCCAGTCAAGTCAGCGCGTGGAAAGCGGAACTGGTACTGAAGCTGCCCAACGACGCGCACGCTGCTACCAAAAGGAACGCACTGCACGCCGACTCCAGGAAAGCGCTGACAGGACTCTCCTGCGCCACACGGAGTGGACGCCCAGCGACCTGAGATGCAGCGTTCAAACCCCGTCGGTGTGCAGCGGCTCAAACCATCGCGGCAGGGAGCCATCAACTTGCAGAACGACTCGTCGCTTTCGGTGACACAGAGTTCACTGCTATTGCAGGTGACTCTGGAGATGATGGCTCGCCCTCGCGCATCGACCAAGCAGGACTGAACCGTCTTGGAGTCGAGACATCGACCACGCGTGGGAATCCCGTCGCAGGGATCAGCCTGCGGGGGAGGCATCGCCACCACGGCCATATCTGGCGGCGTCACAATCCCGTCGGCACCGCCGCGAGATGCGCAAGCCGAGCCAAGGACACCAACGACGAGCAGCCACCATCGTGCGTTCTGCATGTGGGGCACAGTAGGTAGGGTCCGCTATGGAGAGCAAGTCATTTTCCAGTATGCGTCGCTGGGCTGATCGGTTTCGACTATCGCGAAGTTCCTTACGCGAGCGAGACAGACTTTCAGGGCCGCGGCGACGTCCGGCGCACTCAGATCGCACGGCTGAGTGATGGCCTGCCTGATCCACGACGCTTGTCCCCAATGCCTGGGCGTTATGGCCTAGAGCCGGTCGGGCGCCTCGATCGACCAGATTGTCTGCCCTGTTTCTATGTTCAAATTATGGACGCCCCAACCCGAGCCAGTAACGATTAATAGCGATGTGCCACGTATCGCATCGCCTGGCGTTGAGACATTATCGTTTGTCCAGCGGACCAATCCGTCATTACCAGTTCTTGATATTGTCCCAAGATCAGGTGCTATTCTGCGAATATCAATCCAATCTCCCCCTGGCAGAGAGAACCGCGCGTTCTGATACTCCTTTGAATCGGACCAGGCCCATGAGTATGGGACGCAGTTCCCCAGCCTTATCGGCTGGTCTGAGCAGTTCAAGGCTAGGACTGGAGGAATGCTGAGTACGGGACGCAACACACCAGGCTCTGGTA
>DAORCZ010001619.1:0-1506 GCA_035345735.1 Pseudomonadota bacterium
CACTTTCCGCAGATCGATCTGTCGGTCATCGCCTTCAATCGGCCGGGCTGCCCGCAGCCGGTGGTCAAGGCGACGGTGGTGTTTGATCGGCAACATCCGACGGGGTTTGTCGCAAGTCACGATCCGCAGAGCCTGACCATCACCAACATCCGCTTCCGTCGCTGGGACGAGGCGCGCTGGAACGGTGGACGCTGGCGACTGCAGGGCGATGGCGAAAGCGCGCAGGCCGAAGTCGTCGCCGGCACCGAGAAGCCCTGGGGGGCGCCCTATTCCGTCGAGGACGAGCTGGGCACGATGCCGCCGAGCAGCGAGGGCACAGCTCACATCGACTTCATGTCGCCGTGGCCGGCCAGCGTCTTTAAGCTGATGGTCGCCACCTACCTGATGCGGCTCTTGGATCATGGTCAGACGGGGGATGGTCAGCCGCTCAGCCGGTCTACGCCCATCGCGCTGCCCGGCGCGGATCTGGTCGCATCCTGCCCTTCTGAGCCGCAGACGCTGTCGCTGCAGCAAGCGCTTGAGACCATGCTGCAGTGGAGCAGCAACTGCGCCACGGCGGGACTTGTGCGGTACCTGCACGCGCACGGCGAAATCGTGCAGAGCACGGAGGTCGATGCCCGCGGCTTTCCGCGCGCCTCAGCAACGAAAAATGGCCTCAATGACCTGCTGGCTGGGCTGGGTCTGCCGACGCTGCAGATGAATCGCACGATCGCGCTGAGCGGCCGCTGGGGCAACGGCGATGACAACTACGATCGGGCAACAGCGTCGGTGGCCAACACGCATATGACCTCGTGGGACACGGCGCGGCTGCTGTGGCTCGTGGACGATCTGCCGCCCGCGCTGCAGCCTCGCTGGGAGGTCGCGCCCGGGCAGGCGCTGCCGAAAAGCCCGATCAGCGACGCTGGCAAGGCGCTGTTTCGTGATCTGTTGCGCGACGTCTATCCCGCCTTCGGCTTGGTGAGCAACCGTAGCTGTCCGGGTTCGTCACTGCCCGCCGATGCGGGACCGCCGCCCGCGCCGGGCATTCCCGCTCGCCTGTCGCCCAAGTGGCTCGACGGCCATCGCCTGCATAGCCCGGCAGGGGACCATCCTTACCCGCGCGTCGTCGATGCCGTGCATCCGCAGACCGATGCTTCGCCGTTCGCTCGCGACCTGTCGCGCTGCCAGGCCCAGGCCGAGGTCGAGTACCTAAGCAAAGCGGGACTGACCAATGTCGCGGGCAGCAGCGTCGGGATCGTGCGCGGCCTGCGCGATCGCCGGCCGGGCTTTGTCCGTCACTACATCGTCAGCTTCTTTTCGACGCTGGGCACGCGCTACACCGATGCCGACCGCATGCAGACGCTTGCGCAGCCCCGCGATCCACTCAGCCCACCGCCGATCGCGACGACGCAAACGGTGCCTCAGCTGGGCGCAACCTTAGATGCTTGGCTGGCAATGTGGCTGGAAACGCCCTAGCTCACACGGTGCGCGCCAGCGTCAGCGCTGTGACCTGGCGGGCGCCGGCCC
>DAORCZ010001620.1:0-1503 GCA_035345735.1 Pseudomonadota bacterium
CAAGTGCAGGTCATGTATGGCGTTTTCATAGGATGGGAAGATGCGTTTGCCCTGGGTGAGGAGGCCGTCGAACCGCGTCGCTGCGGGCATGGCTGCCGTCATCGTCAGCATGGCGTGCACCTCTGGCTGGTAGGGGCGCATTCGCGGGGATCGCCGAACGGCCCGTCATCGTTGCCGACCGCGGCCGGCGTATGGCATCGCCGATGCCCGGTCCCTCCCCCCGAGGCGCCGGCGTGCATCGCTCGATGGCGGATCGGGCGGGTGCCATTCGTCGCAGGGATGGAGGGCATCCTAGAATTCGACCAGTCGCCCGCCATCCCCCGACCGGGGGGGAATTGTGCGAACCGTCCGTCGTCGCCCCCATTGCCAACTTCGGCGTCAGCCCATGAAGCCTGCTGCTGCGATCGCCCAGATCCGTCTGCTCTGCGCCCAGGCGCTGCCGGGCGAAGCCGTGGTGCCGCACGTGCTGCGCGCGCTGCGCAGCGTGATCCGCTGCCGGACGGCGGTGTTCTTCTGGGTCGATGCCACCGGCGGCATCCCGCATATCCACTGGGACGAGGAAATCACGGCCGCCATGGTCTGCCGCTTCGGCACCGAGTACCTGAACCGGGGACCGGGACCGATCGGCATCGGCTTTGCCCGCAGCGTGCGTCTGTTCCAGGGCGTGCGCGTGCTGCCGGACTGGGGGGAGGACTTCTACAAGACGGACTTTTACGAGGCGATGTGGCGACCGATGGGCGCGCATCACGCGCTGCAGGCGTCGATCCGCGAGCGCGGCAGCAGCCCGATGCTCGGTTCATTGCTGCTCTATCGCGACGAGCGGGAACCGGCGTTCGATGACGAGGAACACGCTCTGCTCGCCCGGATCGTCCCGTATCTGGGCTTTGCGCTCGGCAGCAAGCCGCAGCCGGTCGGCGAATACGTCGATACCGGGGACGAGGCGTTGCTGGTCACGGATCTGCAGGGCCGGGTGCTGCAGAGCTGCGAGCGCTCGAGCGCGCTGCTGATCGCGGCCATTCAGCCGCGGCTGCCGACCGGTGCGCCGCTGACCCGGCTCGAAGCCGAATGGACACACTGGCTCGCGACGCTGGGCGAGCGCCTGCAGCGCTACAGCCGGCACGAATCCGATGCGCCACTGGTGTTGCGCTGCGACAACGCGCGCGGACGCTTCACGTTTCGCGCCCGCTGGCTGCACGATCACGAGGGCGGCGAGCCGCGCGTGGGCGTGACGATCCGGCGCGAGGAGCCGCTGGCGCTGCGCCTTGCGCTCGGCATGCGCGACACCGCGCTGTCGCCGACGCAGCAGCGCGTGGCGCTGCTGGTCGCCCTCGGCCATTCCCAGACCGAAATCGCCCGGCACCTCGGCGTGCGGCCGAACACGGTCAAGGACCACGTGCAGGCCGTCTACGACAAGCTCGAAGTCCACGAACGAATGGCGCTGCGCGAACGTCTGCTCGGCAGGGATCGCCCGGACGGCTGAAGAGGGCCGGGACTACAGCCAGT
>DAORCZ010001621.1:0-1501 GCA_035345735.1 Pseudomonadota bacterium
CAGCACGGTCGGTCTTGTCGCTGCGCAGCTGCTGCAGCTCGCGCTGGACCAGGGCGGACAGCTCGGCGATGCCGGCCTGCATATCGTCGCGCTGCTGCTTGGACTGGGTGAGTAGCTGCTGCCGCAGCTCACGCTGCGCCTTGCTCATCTGTTCGTCGAGCTGATGCACGCGCTTGTCGAGCCCTTGGCCCAGCGCTTCGACGCTCTTCTGCACGTCCTGCATCACGGCGCTGCGGTCGTGATACTCGCTGCTCAGGCGCTCGTTAAGGGCATCGACTTCCTGTCGTACATAGCCCTCCAATGACTCGAAGCGACGGCGGAAATCAGCCCGCAGATCGGCGGACTCTTGGCTCACCTGCGCCTCTAGACGGGCGAAGCGGGCCTCGTAGTCCCGCATCTGATTGCCGAACAAGATGCTGCGGATTTTCTCGATGTTCGACTGGCTCTGGCTGCTGGCTTCGACCGCCTCTAGCAGCTCACCGGCGCTGGTCTTGCTAGCCTCCGGGGGACGACCGAGCGCCGGGGGGCGTGCGCGGTCGGCTGGCTTCTTCCCGTCACTTACCTGTGTCATAGGCTCCCCATTTGTAATGCCAATTACTTTACAAGCTTAGATAGATGAAGAGAACCAAAAACGCCGTCGTCGCGGCGCTGTTCCGGCCCTGATTCCGTGGAGTTACTAGGCAGGGAACATGACGGTACGGCAGCCTGCCGCGCCATGGGATCGGCCGCGCAGCGAGTTTGCGCCGTGATATGCATCGGCCATGCACATCCTGCCCCTGTTTTGCGCCCTGGTTGCAGCCACCGTCGGACTGACCGAGCCGGAGCTAGAAAAAGTCATGCGCGGCGACGTTGCTGTGCGCAGCGAGAGCTTCACCGGTCCCAACGGCAAGGCCTCGGGTCGTGGCATTGGCGCCATCGTCATCGATCGACCGCTCGACGAGGTCTGGGCCACCGTCATTCGCTACGAAGACAAGGCCGAGTACCAGCCGCGCGTCGAGAAGGTCTGGATCCTCGACAAGCAGCCGAACTACCTCAAGGTGCGCATGCAGGTCGATGCCTCGGTGACCAAGGCGATGTACACGGCGCACTTTGACCTCGATCACGAAAACCACAGCGTGCACTGGCGCTTGGACAAGACCGCGACCGACAACACCATCGCGGACTGCGACGGCGGCTATGCGCTGACCGAGGTTTCGCCGGGGCGCACCCTCGTCGTCTACAAGAACTGGATCGACAGCGGGCGCTCGATTCCTCGCTTCATTCAGGACTACATGGCGCGGCGCTCGATTCCCAACATGCTCAAGGCCGTCAAAAAGCGCATCGAGAGCGGCGGCACCTATCGCAAGTAGGGCCCGCTTGGAAGGTGTTTACAAATTAACTGTGGATGCCTTCAACGCGACCCCGCTGCACGGCTGGGGCCCCCGCTATCCAGGACGCTTTTTTTCCGTCGGGGCGCCGAAAAAAAAGGTCCTGGGCGGCCCCAGCCTTACGGGCTTCTCAA